>DAOVVW010000005.1 GCA_030636965.1 Pseudomonadota bacterium
GCTGCAGCACATAGCTGCGGATCTGGCTGCCCCAGGCGATCTCCTTTTTTTCAGGTTGGCTCTTCGCTATTTCTTCCATCTTCTCTCTTTTTTTCACCTCATACAGCCTTGCCCGAAGAATACGCATAGCGGTTGCCCTGTTCTTGTGCTGTGACCTCTCATTCTGACAGGTCACGACTATACCTGTAGGGATGTGTGTGATCCGAACCGCTGAATCCGTCACGTTCACGTGCTGGCCACCGGCGCCACTGGAGCGGTAAGTGTCTATCCTGAGATCCTTTTCCTCAATCTCAACTTCAACGTCTTCTTCCACTTCGGGATATGCGAACAGGGAGGCGAAAGATGTATGTCTTCTGCTGCTCGCATCGTAAGGCGAGATACGTACCAGCCGGTGAACGCCACTTTCGGCCTTCAGATATCCGTAGGCATATTCACCTTCTACGGCAAAGGTAGCGCTCTTTATTCCCGCTTCCTCAGCATACTGAAGATCCAGCATCTCGGTCACAAAGCCTCTGCGCTCCGCCCAACGCAGATACATCCTGAGGAGGATCTGGGCCCAGTCCTGGGATTCGACACCACCCGCGCCGGGATTGATCGAGACCAGGGCGTTCCTCGAGTCGGCTTCATCACCCAAAAGGGATTTGATCTCCAGCTCTGAAAGAGCTTCCTCCATCTCCTCCAGCTGGGAAATGGATTCATTCAGCAGTTCAGAGCCTTCCTTTTCATCAGCTTCACCAACGAGCTCGGCGGCCGCATCCAGATCGGATATCATCTCCTGCATCCGGCTGAATGCAGTGATCTCGCTCTTTAAGCGTGCAAGCTCCCTTGTCTTGGTCTGGGCCTTTTCCTGATCGTTCCACAAATCAGGTGCCGAAACTGCTTTCTCCAGCTCTTTTATCTGCTCCGTTTTTTCCTCGAGGTCAAAGATGCCTCCTGAGCGTGACGAGTTTTTCCTCAGCTTCCGATACAGCTTGTTTAAACTGTTCAAGGTTGTTCATCAGCATATCCTCCGGGGCGTCATCCGTATTTTGGTTTAAATCGTTTTGCCAATTTCTGAAAAACAACAAATAGTATCACAATTACAGATAGATAGACAATCAGGTTACCCCATCTGGTATAAAAAGTCGGTTCCGTTCGGGTTCTGACTTCGGCAACAATATAACCCTTCTCAAAGAGCCCTAATCTCTTTATCTGCCTTCCCTTCCTGTCTACTATCGCTGATATCCCTGTATTGGCCGCCCTGACAACAGGAACACCGTTCTCAGCGGCACGAAGCGAAGCCATAGCCAGGTGTTGATAAGGCCCCCATGATCTCCCGAACCAGGCGTCGTTGGTAATGTTCAAAATGATGCCCGCTCCATCTGCCACCTCTCTTCTTGAAAGGCCTGGAAAAGACACTTCGTAGCAGATGAGCACCCCGGATCTCACTGGTGTATCGAAGGGCGCCGTCCACCGTCCAGCGGCAAATTCACCCGCTCCCGGCACGACCTTTTCCACGAAGGGAAGGAGGCCCTTAAACGGCACATACTCACCGAAGGGAACCAGCCTTACCTTGTCGTAGTGCTCTTCCTGCCCGGTTGGGGACAGATGGTACGCCCTGTTGTAATGGATGAGCTTCCGTCCAATAATATCAAAGGCGTCGCTTCCGAAAACCAGGTGTACCTCTTCTTCCCTGGCAAGTTCCCTGAGGCGGTCAGCCAAAGCAGGTTCTACCTGGAAATATAAGGGCATAGCTGTTTCCGGCCACACTACTATACTGGCGCCTTCAGACACAGCTTTTCTGGTCAGAGAAATGTAGGTTGAAATCACATCATCCCGATAGGATTCCTCCCACTTCACTTTCTGTTCGTAATTACCCTGAACAACCCCTACTTTTATCTGTTGGTCGTCATCACCGTTACCCGTGATCGACGCAACAAGGAGCAATGCAGCAACCACGCCTGAAGTTATGCTTGCCCAAATTGCAGCCTGTCTCCTGTCTCCGCTTCCCAGGGAGACCGCAACCCTGTGAATGGAAGTATTTACCACCACAACCGCGAATGAAACTCCGTAAACGCCTGTAAGCGCGAAAAGGGGCAACACGGAGGGATATTTCCAGAAAGCGGAGCCAAGGAGAAGCCATGGGAAAGGGGCCAGAGCCCAGGAGCGCAAGAATTCAACAGTCACCCATGCGGCGGGGTACACAACGAGACTCCATCTCCCAAGTGGTCCGATTGCAGCAACAATAAAAGCAAACAGACCTGTGTACAGGGCCAGAATGGAGCAAAGCAGGACTATCGCCAACTGATTAAGGGGAAAGGGGAAATTGCCGGATAAGAGAAGACTGTTGGATATCCAGTTAAGGGAAATAAAGTACCAGACAAAAGCAGTGAGCCAGCCGGTGAAAAAGGCCCGGATCCTGGGCGCACCTTCGATCACAGACAGCAGCGGTACAAGCGCAAACAGGGAAACTATTCCCAGATCAGGCCTGGGGAATGCAAGAACGAGCAAAAAGGAGCTCGCTAGGGCCCGGATAGTTGGACCAGGCAACATGGTTTTACGGTGCCTCGCTCCCTAACTTCCTGACACGGATCTTTGAAACACGCCTGGCATCTGCATCCTCGACGACAAATTCAACGGTACTGAAAGTGAACTGCTCTCCTATTACCGGCACATGTCCCAAAAAGCGGATCACGAACCCTCCCAGCGTATCGTAGTCACCTTTCTCCAGAACCACGCCCGTTTCCTCCTCAAAATCGTCAATGGGATACCGGGCATCGAACATTATGCTCCCGTCATCGAGCTTTCGGCAGGAGACCATCTCCTCCAGGTCATACTCATCCTGTATCTCGCCAACTATCTCCTCTAAAATATCTTCGATCGTGATCAGTCCCGACGTCCCGCCATATTCATCCACGACAATAGCCATGTGAACCCGCTTGGTCTTGAACTCTTTCAATAATTCATTAACAGCCTTGCTCTCCGGGACGAAAAACGCCTTTCTAATCTTGGAGAGGAGGTCGATCTCTTCTGAAGTGCAGCCCCATGATTTGAGCAGGTCCTTGGCGTACAGGATGCCGACAATATTATCGATATCGCCATTGTACACCGGTATTCTGCTGTGTCCCGCCTCTATTATTGTTTCAAGGGCACTCTCCAGGGATGAATCCTTTTCAAGAGCGATCATCTCAGTACGTGGCACCAGCACCTCCCTGACCTTTGTATCACCAAGATCGAGGACGGCATCGAGCATAGCGTGCTCTTCCTGGTTTATGACACCTTCCTGCTCCCCCTCATCGATGAGGCTCTGGATCTCTTCTTCCGTTACGTGGCCTCTCGTGACTTTTCTGAGAAGGGATTTTAGCCACTGGTTTACTTTTGTCAGCATCGTTTATCTCTCAAAGTGATGACATGTCTCCTGGTTTGACACCTTTGTCTGTAGCTGATGCAAGTTGTTGGTTGTTAGTTATTGGTTGTTGGTTAACTATCAACTAAACACTAACAACTAACCACTTAGAGTATATTTATCTTCCAGCTCTTTCATAACAGCAGCATCCTCATCTGAACCTTCATGATCGTAGCCCAGAAGGTGGAGGATCCCGTGGGCCAGCAGCCTCCTCATTTCGATATCGAACTGGACACCCTGCTCCCGAGCCTGAACTTCAGCCCTCTGACGGGAGATCACCACATCTCCGAGAAGGTCGTGCCCGGCGTTCCCGAAGTTATTGTCACTATCTAACTGGGGAAAAGCGAGGACATCAGTTGGACGGTCAAGACCCCTGTACTGCCGATTGAGCTCCCTTATCTCATCATCTCCGGTAACAAGGACGCTCAACTCGGTGTCAGGCCTGTCCAAGTCGTTTAATATCCTTTGCGCCAGATCCTCGAGCATCTTCTGGAGGTTTGCCTCTAGCGGAATCCTGCTCTGAAACAGCACCATTCTCTTTCTTTCTCTTCCTGTCCCTCTTCTCAGGGGAAGTTAATGGCCGTTGCGGATAATCGATACGGTGGTGAAATATCCCGGTCAGCGTATGCGTGAAGCTCCTGGCGATCCGATGCAGATCTTTGAGCGTAAGGTTTGCTTCATCAAGCTGGCCATCGATGAAGATCTCATTGATGATCTTCTGAACCAGCCCCCTTATTCTTGCCGGGGTTGGATCCGATAGAACCTTGGAAGCGGCTTCAACAGCGTCAGCCAGCATTATTATGGCTGCCTCTCTGCTCCTGGGTTTGGGGCCCAGGTAACGGAAGTCGCTTTCGTTAACGGACTGCACCGAGGGGTCTTCCAATTCCATGGCCTTGTTGTAAAAATAGGTGATGAGCCTGGTTCCATGATGCTGCTTTATTATATCGATGATCCTCCGTGGCAGGTTCTCTTCTTTTGCAATTTCAACGCCCTCCTTGACATGGGCCGTAAGGATCAGCGCGCTCATGCTGGGAGAAAGCCTCTCGTGCCGGCTGTCCTTGTCCGACTGATTCTCGATGAAGTATTCGGGCTTGTTCATCTTCCCGATATCGTGATAGGAAGCCGCAACTCTCGCGAGGAGGGGATTTGCGCCTATCTCTTCAGCCGCAGCCTCCGCGATGGACCCAACAAGGACACTGTGGTGGTAACTGCCCGGCGCTCTTACGATCATCTCCTTGAGAGCAGGCTGGTTGAGGTTGGCAAGTTCCATGAGTTTCATATCGGTGGCCACACCGAATACTGTCTCCATCAAGGGAAGCACGAGAGAAACTACCAGGGAAACTCCGACTCCCCCACCGAACGCGATAAGGATATAGTAAAAGGCCAGGGTCGTAAAAAGCTCACCGCTGTTGAGCACCACCACTATCGCCACGGAGACATTCACAGCCCCTACAAGAAGACCTGCCTTGACCAGGTGGAATCTTTGCCTGCAGTTGATCACGGAAAAGGCGGCCACGATCCCCCCGACGAAAGAGTATACGAAGATCAAGAAACTCCAATCTCCTATAACGCCGGAGAAGATGGAGCTGACCCCGGCAACCAGTACCCCCACGGAGGTGGGAAAAAGAGTTGCTGACAGCATTGCACCTGCGGCAAAGGGTATGGCCAGCCCAAGGGCCGCCTCGCTGATGCCGGGATTAGTGGCTGAAATGGCCTGGGTCAGCATCATGAAGATCCTGGTTAGGCCGGCCTGCATCACAATTATGACCACGAGCATGACAAGTTGGTAAGTGCTCTTCTGGATCTCGGGCACCATGAGCAACAGCACGCGGTAAAAGATAAAGAGTATCAGGGAGGTAAGGATGAAGGTTCCAAGTATGTTGGCAATCCTCCCTTTGCCGGGCGCAATGTTGTTGAGGGACTCGATCTTGAGAAGCTGGTCTTCCGATACAGGGTCCCCGGCGCGGACGATGATCTCCCCCTTCTTCACCTTATGGTAAACCGCACTGGCCTCCTCAACCGCCTTTTTCTTGCGATCTTCTGTTTCCGACCTGTTGAAAGTAAGGTTGGGCCTTACAAGGTCCAGGGAAAAAGTCAGAAGGAAATTTTTCAGAGGGAGTTCCTTCCTTGACCATCGAACCGAGTTTAAGGCATCCCTTACTTTTTTACGGGCAGAATCCAGGGAGAAGATCGCTGAGAAATCGTCCAGTGCCATCTCTTCAGCCACTGCCTCCAGGGTTCTGACAGTGATGCCCTTTCCCCTCTCTCTATGAAGCAACTCGAGGTTTGAAACTATACCCACACCCACTATCGACTTGAATGAATCCACAAGGGCTGCTTCCGTTCTCTCTGTGAATCCATCGGATATTAGGGGCGACATCTGTTCGTAGGTTACCTCCAGGGCAACTGCCTGGATAAATTTGTTCACACGCTCGATCTTCTGTTTTTCAGCCTGTTGCCTGAATAGCTCCAGTTCCTGGCCGAAGTTGACCCTCTGGTCGCCCTTGCTGTTGTTGTAACTCTTTACAAGGGTCTGCTCCTGGACTTCAAGAGTTACCAGAAGATCCCTCATTTGCTTGAAGAACTCCTTCAAGGAAACAAGGATATCGCTTTCCTGCCGGCGGTCGAAATCGTAGACAGCCAGCACAGATGCCTCAGCTTCCAGTTTTCTGGCCTGGGTGGATGCAGGATCCTCCACGAGAAAGGACTGGTGGGCTCTTATATCGCTCCGAGCGATATCGCCGGCATCGTAGTCCCATCTCACCTGTTGTCTGGGGGGAAGCAACATGAATGTTACGACTATGGCGGTTATCCAGAAAAGTACTGACCACTGGGTCTCCTTGTCCCAGGTGAACAGGGAGCTGAGCCAGGTTCTACGAGCTAAATCCAGTGATGGCTTTTCTTCCCTGGTTGCTGTCTGGGATTTGGACACTTCAGATTCCCCTCTTCTCGTAGGCCTTGATTATCTCCTGAACCAGATGGTGGCGTACGACATCTTTGTCATCGAAGTTGACAAAACAGATACCTTCTATGTCCTGGAGGATGGAAACAACCTGGACCAGGCCCGATGAGTCACTGCTAGGCAGGTCGATCTGTGTAATGTCTCCCGTAATAACAGCTTTGGAATCGAAGCCAAGGCGAGTCAGAAACATCTTCATCTGATCAGCCGTTGTATTCTGTGCCTCGTCAAGAATGACGAAGGAATCGTTAAGGGTCCTGCCCCTCATGAAGGCCAGAGGAGCGATCTCGATCACCCCCCTTTCCACAAGTTTGAGGGCCTTTTCCGAACTGAGCATGTCGAACAGGGCATCGTACAATGGTCTCAGATATGGATTGACCTTCTCGTATATATCTCCCGGCAAAAAACCCAGTTTCTCACCGGCCTCAACTGCCGGACGCGCCAGTATTATCCTGCTCACCTCTTTCTGTATGAGTGAACGGACGGCTGCGGCCATTGCAAGGTAGGTTTTACCTGTACCAGCCGGCCCGATCCCGAATACGATATCGTGGTCCCGGATTCCCTCCAGGTAAAGCTTTTGATTAACACTCTTTGGAACAATGGACTTTCTCGGAGAAACAACAACGGACTCTGAAAGAAGCTCCGATATCCCGGTTTGCCTCCCGTTGGCAAGCTGACGGAAGAGGTTTTCCACTTCAGCAGTAGAAACAGACCTCCCTGTGTTGACGGCCTCCTTGATGTCTGTTATCACGCTTCCAACATCCTCAACCTGGCCAGCAGGCCCTTCCAGGAATATTTTCTCACCTCTTATCCCCACTCGTACTCCTGTCAACCGCTCGATCATCTTGAGGTTAGTGTCCATCTCTCCGGAAAGGACCATAGCCTGTTTTTCGCTATCGATAGTGAGAGCTTTTTTCATGCGGATTATTCTCCGGGACCCACAATGACAGTACCCATATCATTTTTTGTAATCCTGAACGGCCGGGCATATGGGTATGTGATATCAGAAAAGAGGATTAATTCTCCCCGGAACAGATCATCCATTACGGTCGGATATGAACCTTTTTCCATACGGTAAACTTCCATGGCCAGTTCAAGCCGCTTTTTTTGCACTGTTGCAACTGACCGACGGACCGTATCTGCCTTTTCCCAAGTCACTTGGGAAAAGGCCAGGAAGCGGGTTCCCGTAAGACCCAGTGCGTAAAATGAAAGCATGAGGATTGCACCGAGGGCCGCAAGAGTCGCGGCCATCACGAAGATACTCTTGCCCCTTTCGACTCGCTCCTTGGCTGCATCCTCTTTTGGTGAGACTGCCGGGACGGATGTGGGCTTGACAAGCCCGAAACTCATGAGTTCCACGAGAGTCTTGGAAACTTCAAAATCTCCCATCAGTGTCTCGTAGGAGAGTTCACCGACAGTTCTCTTGCCATCGATCCGGTCGAAAACCTTTTCCTGGGCGGCCGAGAGAATTATCGCATCGTCATCGAATGCCTTGGGAGCCTCATCTTCTCCGAAAATATCAATATCTATGTCATCCTCGTCGTGGCCTTCGATCTGGGACTTTCTGACTATTCTGTCACCGACTCCGGGAATCTGCGCGAAGATCACTTCCAGGGAAGGGATCTTCTTCTTGACTACCGGCCACTCGTCAATTATCCGGGCAGCCTCCATGAGGATGAACTCTGCTGAAAGCGGAGTAACGAACTGGTGATCGTAGGACACTTTGCCCGTTTCGAATCGGTAGCTCCCGCTCGTCCACTGAAATACCTTGAAGAGAGTTTCTCTTACCTGAAATGCCAGCACCTCGCTGAACGTCTCCGGAGTGATCAACTTCTGCTCCGAAAGAACGATGCCAAGTTTCTTCATTGTGTGGTCCTGCATTTCCAGTGCACGAGTCAGCTGCTCCGAGTCCAATATCCCTGATTTGACCAGGATCTCGCCGACTTTCTCCTTTTCCTTGGTTTTGTCTGTCTGCGGTTCGGCACCTACAACTTTGCCATCATCGAAAGTTACAGCGACATCCTTACCTCGGTCCCCCAAGTGAAGAACACCCGTTTTTCTCTGATGTGCAATAAGCTGAAATATGTCAGAAAGCCCAAAGTCTTTCAGAGTCCCCTTGAGAGCCATCGCTTTACTTATCCTCCATTATCTGGCCAAGCGATCTGAAAACGAATATGTAGTAAACAAGGAAAAACCCTGCGAACATGATCCTCATAGACATTCCCGGCTGGATCTCCAGCATAGTTGTACTCCTGAACAACCCATACCACAGTAGCCATTTCAGCCAGAAAACCGCCGAAATCGTGATAAAGATCACCGCCTTGATCCCTTCACCCACCGAAGCGTGACCTGAACCGGGCAGTATCACCGTTAGTATCCGGGCAGCAAAGGTTCTTCTCCTGTTAAAACGCATAATCTGCATCATCTTTCTGACCCTGCTGGCAGGATCCACACCGGTTCTGACATAGAAGATCTGACGGCACTGAGAGCAGAGGTCGTCTTTACTCGATTCGCTGCACTTGACACAGTGAAGTCTTCCGCACCTCCTGCAGCGGCCGGATGAGAATAGGGCCTTGCTTAGAGGCCAGCCCGCCAACATCAGCACTCCCGCTACGGGAAAAGCAATGAGGGAGACAGAAAACGAGATCCATGGCAGAACCCCTCCCCAGAGGGTATTTCTCCATTGCCTGCTCATATCATCGAGTTTAAGCGCACTAAAATAATACGTCTTCTTGTTGGTGTAGATATCCAGAGCGTAGCTCTCGCCATTCTCACCTTTGTTGGATGTGATCTTCCCGATAAGGTCGGGATCCATGGATTGGGCCTTCTGAAACTCCCTGCCGCCCTCTTCGAGTTGAAGGTTTTCCTGGAGTGCCAGACTGAGGTTGTAGTGAATGAGGGGGTTGTCGCTGAAACGCAAAGCTTTTTTGTACTGGTCTGTTGAATTTTCGATCTTGCCCCTGGCGAACATTATGTTTGCCATATTGTTGGTCACCACCGCGGAGTCCGGGTTCAAATTAGATGCCTTTTTCAGCATTGCTTCGGCACCCACCAGATTTCCGTCCCTCTTCAGTACAGCCGCCATGGCGACCAGCACATCAGCATCCTGGGGATATTTGGTCCTTAATGTCTCCAGTTCCCTGACAGTTTTTTCTCCCTGGCCCGCCATCTCTGCCAAATATAAGGTTATACCCCTGGAACCGGAGTTGAAGGAGTTACCCAGTGCCATCACATGAATAAGGAGGGGAACGCAAACCAGCAGGGCCAAACAGGCAGCCAGGGCTATCCGCTCCCTCACTGTAGCGTGGAAGAAGGCTATGAAGGCTATTGCCACTATCCACCAGATAAAGGGGAACCATGTAAGTAACAGTACGCCCATCACAACCGGAACCGCCAGATATATCACCCACTGGGGAATGTGTATCAGATGGGAAATATCGTGGGCGATCCGGGGGATCACCCTTGCCGCATACAGAAAAATAGAGACAATACAGGCGACTATTATTCCGCTAAGGATCCAGGTCAAAAACCCGAACATCCACGGGAAGGCGGACCTGAAATCCTTAACAAAGGCTACCCAGCCCTCCAGAACAGCATCCATGGATGACAGCACCCTGAGATTACTTTGCTTCCACAGTGTCCTCGCTCTGTAAAAATGCGGAGATGGATCATCCGGTGAAAGTTTTGAGGCGTAGCTGATAAGCTGTAGGGCATCGTCGTACCTTGCCTGTTTCCGCGCCTGAGAAGACTCGAAAAGGAGAGCGGCAGAGGGGATAAAGAGATTTGGTATACCAGCCTTCAGGCGGTAGTTGTTAATATTATCAAGGTGTTTAACAGCGCCGGCCTGGTTACCCCTGAGTGATTTTTGCCGGTAGGCGAACCACTCCTCTTCCCAGGAGGCCCTCGGGACAACCACCTCAGGCACTGCTCTGCTGTCCGTCCTGTCGTCGGCAACACCAGCAGGTGCAAGATCAAGGATCTCCGAAAGAGGGAAATCAACGGTAACCTCGCTAACCTCGGCAGCAGTGGCAGGCTGGAGGGCTAAACAGATAAATATAAGAGAAAGGAGGAAACGACCCAACGGAGTCCTCAAAACTGGAATTATCCTTTCTCCTTTATGGCATCCAGGTATTTCCATTTAAGCTCGGCTGAAGCGTTCTTCAGAAAATTATCCTCCTCATTGGTAAGGTTACCGCTTGTCTTTTCCTGAAGTATAGCGAACAGATCTATGGTCTGTTTGGCAGCAACCAGATTCTTGTCCTGCTCGCCCGTGATCGGATCCACCATTTCCCCCAACTGAATGAGGGCAGAACTGAAAAGGGAGAAAAGGAATGTGGAAAAGTCAACTGGCGGGGACTGTCGGAGCTCTTCATTTTCTGTTTCCGGGGTACTTTCGCCGGTTTCCAGGGACGACTCAGCAGCTTCTTTTTCCTCTTCGGCACTTGCATCTGATCCCTCCTCGGGACCTTCTTCGATGCTTTCCTCGGTACCTGCGGTGGAGGTTCTGCGGTCCTCTATCTTGAAATCCTCATCCTTCCTGTCTTTTCCGGCCATGAGCAGATTCTCCAATCACCAGAAATGTAATGTTCCATTATTCCGCGTTAAACCAATTTCTGCGAAGTTTTGAATAAATATCTTTATTATCGGGGCATTCTCCCAATAATCGGCCTGGTTTTGCAAGTAGAATCATGGGCCAGTTATCGGGTCGTAATATACCAGTATTGGACCTAAGCTGGCAAGATTAGTTGTTAGTTGCAAGTTGTTAGTTGATAGTTATACATGAAACAAATAATTATTTTACTAACAACTAACAACCAACAACTAACAACCAGATGTTATGCTCACTTGGCTTCAATAGCCTCCAGTATTCTTAGAATCGCGTTTATTCCCGGATCTTCATTGATATCGTGGATATCTATGTACTTAATAATCCCTTTCCTGTCGACAACGAAAATGGCCCGCTCGGCTATACCTTCTGACCGGAGAACATCATAAAGCAGCGCAACTTCTCCATGGGGCCAGAAGTCACTGAGAATGGGAAAGGAGAGATTTATCCCCTGCGTCCATGCCATGAGAGTGGGCATGTTGTCTGTGAGGACACCCAGCACCTGGGTGTTTAAGGCCGCGAATCTACCCTTTAACTCCTCGTACGCGGCCAGCTGCCCAGTTCAGACGGGGGTAAAAGCAGCGGGCAAAAAGGTGAGAAGGACGTTCTTTTTGCCATAATAATCGCTGAGCTTTATATTATTCCCGTGAGTGCTGGGGAGTTCAAATTCAGGAGCTTTCTGACCCACCCGAAGAGCGTTCACCGCTTTTAATGCGGGAGCTTTTACGAAAAGAGGGACCCTCCCCTCCCCGAAGGCTCCTTTGCCGGCATAGGCTGATCTCGGGCTGATCAGCATCCTGAGGGCTGAAGAAGCGCGGTGCCAGGCACTTCCCTCTGAGGTTGAACCGAGGGCCTCATCTATAAGCTCCTTGTATTTTTCAAAGGGCTGATGTCCTTTCAGGATCTTTCCGTTGATAACAAGAGTGGGTGTGCTCCAGATATCCATAGCTCTGACCCTTGCCCTGGTTTCCGTAAGCTCATCCAGGAGTTTCTTGTCATCCATTCCGGCAGCGAATTTCTTCATATCCAGGCCCAGCTTTTCGGCCAGGCTGAAAAGTACTGTTCTGTCGATCTGGGGGGCTTTATCGAAGATCAAATCGTGCATTGCCCAGAATTTCCCCTGATCCCAAGCCGCAAAGGCGGCCAGGGCAGTGTCCCTTGAGTTTTCCGAATAGGACCTCATGTATGGAACAAAAACGAACCTTATCTTTCCCTTGTATTCCTCTTTTATACGCTTGAAGGTCGGACCGGCCTCCTTGCAGAAAGGTCACATGAAGTCCGCTATCTCATAGACCGTGACAGAAGCATTGTCGGGGCCCACCGAGGGCGCTCTGACCGGTTCAAATTCTATATTGCCACCAGCAGCTCCCGTAACACCGAAGATCAACATGACTACAGTCATAAGAACGAACTGCTTTACAAATTTACCCATACTAATCCCCCTTTTCGTCGAGAAAGAAATCCCCATCACCTAAGGTTGATATTGTCGTAAAAAGTCCATCCATGGCTTTTTACTC
Organism: Pseudomonadota bacterium; assembly: GCA_030636965.1. GTDB lineage: Bacteria > BMS3Abin14 > BMS3Abin14 > BMS3Abin14 > BMS3Abin14 > SZUA-178. Next base: position 12,468 of record DAOVVW010000005.1, read on the forward strand.
CGCGGAAAGCGAAAAGTGTCATTTTCACTTTCCTCCCAAATCAATAACTTGCGGGCAAGTCATTGATTTGGGCGCCCCTCAATGGGCGCCTTGATGACTTTTTACGAAGTCATCAAGGCTGAACCAGCACACATTTGCCAATAATTATAACACTTGGGCA
>DAOVVW010000007.1 GCA_030636965.1 Pseudomonadota bacterium
TTGCCCGTGGTGGGCAGCTTCCCGGGCCTGAATACCCGAAGAAAGGAGGCCACGACGTCAGCGGTGGTCAAATTATCGCCGTTGTGGAATTTGACTCCCTTCCTCAGGGTAAACAGGTACTCCCTGCCATCCCTGCTGACTTTCCAGCTTTTCGCAAGACCGGGAACGACCCGTAGATTTTTGTCGTAGGCTACCAGTCCGTCTCCAACCTGCTGCACTATATATGCTACAGAGTTCGATGTGTCCAGAGCCGGGTCAAAGGAATCAGGAGACCAGAATAAGGGGAAACGGAATATCCCGGACGAATATGCAGTTGGAGCAGTAACAGCAAGAAAGATGATTATGAAAAATAAAAGTGAAGCCCCTTTGGAGTTGTTTCGTTTTTGTAATCTAAGAGACATAATAGAGGAAGGCCTCTCTGTGAGATTTCATGTATATGGAAACAAACCCCATGGAACCGGTAGACTATTGCCGCTATTATATAGCTTAAAATACAATTCATTTCCAGTATATTAAGAAAATAAACAAAAAAACAGAAAAAGGGGAGCTTCACGCTCCCCTTTTTCAGAACAGTAACTTGTCAGTTTTCCCTAGGGACCGCCACCTCCACCACAGGCCAGGACTACTGTCGCCCAGCTCAGAACGGTTAATGCCGTCAGGGTCAGCGTAACGACTAGCTTCTTCATTTTCTGCCTCCTTATTCAACAGGGGTTTAAGGAACTTGTCCCTGCTAGAAGCAATACCCTTGCCAAAAGTGTCGTCACGCCTAACATGTTGTTTTTAAAGTATTATTTAGTGCACCTCCAACTAATGAACGAACTTACATGCACACGTACGTGTGCAACCAAAATGCTGGCAGCAGTTCCATGCCAGTAATGTTGTCTTAATTTCAATGGGATACAGTCGGTGCACACGATCGTGTGCGAGTGTTGACAAATATGTGCGTACTAATCTTACGGAAGTGCGATCCCCAAGGCCATCATTTTCTTGTACAGGGTATTGCGGTGTACTTTCAGCAGCCTTGCCGCTTCAGACTGATTCCAGTCGGTCTTCCTCAGGGCAGAGAGGATGTACATCCTCTCGAATCTGTCTCGAGCCGAAATAAGTCCATCCGACACCGACCCTGAGGAAGCCTCCGGATCCCCCCTGGCAACGGTTATCTCCATGGGAAGGTCCTGCACGTCAATTTCGGACCCTTTCGGAGACAGAACTACGATCCTTTCCAACAGGTTCTCCAGTTCCCTGACGTTTCCCGGCCACTGACAGGATTTCAGTACCTTCATGGCCTCCCGGGAAACTTTTGGCACTGTCTTGTTCAGGCGCTCGCAGAGCCTTCCGAGAATATGTTTTACCAGCAGGGGTATGTCCTTTCTGCGGTCACGCAGTGGGGGTATGTTTATGGGAATAACATTCAGGCGATAGAAAAGATCCTCCCTGAACTTTCCGTCAGCTACCATCTCCCCCAGGTCCTGGTTTGAAGCGGCTATGATCTGAACATCCGATCTGACAGACTGGGTGCCGCCCACCCTCACAAATTCCCTGTCCTGCAGGACCCTGAGGAGCTTTGCCTGAAGTTCCTGCTGAAGGGTCGATATCTCATCAAGGAAGAGTATTCCCCCGTTCGCAAGTTCGAATTTCCCTATCTTCCGGGCATGCGCCCCCGTGAAGGCGCCCTTTTCATGACCGAAGAATTCACTCTCTAAAAGTTCACGTGGAATGGCGGCGCAGTTTACGGGGACAAAGGGGCCTTTTTTCCTCTCTCCCCTGGAGTGTATCGCCCGGGCCACCAACTCCTTCCCGGTTCCGCTCTCGCCCGAAATGAGAACGCTTGTATCTGTCTGCGCTACCTTTTCCACGATCATGAATAGCTCCAGCATCATGGGGGGTCTGCCCACCATGTCACCGAACCCACCGAGCTTTTCAACCTCCGCCCTCAGGAAGCTTACTGCCCGTTCAAGGCTTCTTCTTTGAAGCGCTCTTTTTATAACCTCCTTGAGTTCCTCTTTATCGAAAGGTTTTGCCAGATAATCGTAGGCCCCTTCCTTGACGGCCTGTATCCCCAACCTGGCACTGTCTGTAGCAGACAGCATGACAACCTCCGGTGGAGCCGGAAGCTTCATTATGCGGCTCAGGGTTTCCATTCCGTCTATCCCGGGCATGGTTACATCAAGAATTACGAGGTCCACACCAAGGTCCTCGATCCTGTCAAGAGCCTCCTTGCCGTCGGCAGCCTTGTACATCCTGTAGCTCTCCTCAAGGAGAAGCTCGAGAGAGTCCCTTACGCTTTCCTCATCGTCCACGATAAGGAGTTTGAACAGGTTTTCTCCTGTGGGTATTGAGCTCGTCATCTGTATCGTTTCACCTCGAAGCGGTAAATCTCAAAGCTCTCATCATGACCGATACCGGCCTTTTTCCTTGCAATTTCAAGCTGCCGGGAGACACTGTCCACTCCGGAAAGGTCAGGAAGCAGAACGCCTCTTTTGCCGCCACTCTTGACAATGATCCCATACCTCTTTTCATCCAGCAAGGATGCATCCTGAACCGGCTCCGGCTCGGTGAGAACATCTACCGTTATTTCCAGGTCATCCAACTCCTCGTCCGAAACCGGTGAGAACCGGGAATCCCGCACTGCCGCACTGATTGCATTTTCGATGATCTCCTGACCGAGGTTTTCCGTGGCAGGCGTAATGGTACCTATACACCCCCGAAGCTTTTCGGACTTTTTCAAACTGACGAAGACGCCGGAAGGCGGATCATTCATGTAATCTTCCGGAGCTTGTAGTTTTCTGGCCGATTTGACAAACTCCTCGATTGCTCTTTGAGCAAGTTCTGCCAATGGATGCCTGGGTGTAGTCATCAACAATCCTAGGCCTTTCTGTAAACCACATATTTCACCATAGCCTCGAGGCTTGTCCTGGAGTCAGACTTGGGGAAGACTGCAAGTTCAGCACTCGCCTTATCGGAGTACTGCCTGGCGATTTCCCTGGTTCTTTCGAAGACTCCCTCTTGATTCATCATTTCACGCACTTTTTCGAAATCGTCAGGATCAGGAGCTTCTTTAAGGAAGATATCTGCCACCTCACGCCTGCTGCCACTGCCAAGAACTTCCTGGAGGATGATCACCGGAAGTGTCACCTTGCCCTCAAGGAAATCCTTTCCTGTGGTTTTGCCGAAAACACCCTTTTGGGCAGTGTAATCCAGGATATCATCAACGATCTGGAACGATAATCCCAGATTCAGCCCGTACTGTTCCAGTGCCTTGAGAACAATATCGTCGAAATTCGCAAGATAGCCGGCAGCCCGGCATGAACCCGAGATCAGGCTAGCCGTTTTGCCTGTAATTACCTCGATATACTCTTCTATAGTAGTAGCCACGCTGTAGGAGCGGAGAAGCTGGAGGACCTCTCCCCTGGCCATGGATGTTGTGGCAGTGGACATAGACTGGAGTATGCCCAGGTGTCCTATCTCTACGAGTATGGAAAAGGCCCTTGAATAAAGGTAATCGCCGGCCAGAACACTAGGTTCGGCGCCCCAGATATGGTGAGCGACCCTGTTGCCCCTGCGCACATCTGACTGGTCCACAACATCATCATGAAGCAACGTTGCTGTATGTATGAACTCAACAGCCACCGCGAGCCGGTTTATGTCTTCAGGCGGGATGCTGTTGTTGCAGGAGGCAACAAGGAGAACCAGAAGGGGGCGGAATCTCTTTCCTCCCCCATCCAGAAGGTGCTGAAAGATACTGTCAATAACCGGAACGTCAGTTCTCAGATAATCTTTGAAGTGACTCTCGAGCGCATCGAGCTCGATCCTTACAGGTTCGCTTATTTCTTTTAGGGTAGCGTTTGGCTGCCCTTCATCCCCCATTACTCTTCCCCGTTTTCTTCTTCCTCGAATACGAGTTCCTCACCCATCATATGTGCATGCATAGCTCTTGAGGCGACTCTGCCGTCTCCCATTGCAAGAATGACAGTTGCGGCACCACGCACGATATCGCCGCCGGCATACACGCCCGGGAGACTGGTTTCTCCCGTCTTTTCATTGATCTCCACATAATCCCACTTGTTCAGGCCAAGACCAGGTGTAGATTTGGTCATGAGTGGATTTGCGCCGGTTCCAACTGAAACGATCACTGTCTCGACATCAACGATGAATTCGGAACCCTTGATTGGAACGGGCCTTCGGCGGCCTGAATCATCAGGTTCACCAAGTTCCATCCTGATACACTCCATGCCGGTAACCCAGCCATCATCGTTACCTATTATTCTTGCCGGATTCACAAGCAACTCGAAGATTATGCCCTCCTCCTCCGCGTGGTGAATCTCCTCTATTCTTGCCGGCATCTCTTTTCTCGAACGCCTGTAGACAACGGTAACTTCCTTCGCACCCATCCTGAGGGCAGTTCTGGCTGCGTCCATTGCCACATTGCCGCCCCCGATAACAGCCACCTTCTTGCCCGTGACAAGGGGCGTGTCGTACTTTGGAAAGAGATAGGCTTTCATCAGGTTTGCCCTTGTCAGGTACTCGTTGGCTGAATAGACACCGTTGAGGTTCTCGCCGGGGATATCCATGAACCACGGAAGTCCCGCGCCTACTCCAAGGAAAACAGAATCATAGCCTTCATCTTCCATGAGATCCATCACGGTCAGTGTTTTCCCGATCACCATATTGTAGATGATCTTAACCCCCATCTTTTCCAGGTTCTCGATCTCGTAGTAGACGATCTCTTTGGGGAGCCTGAACTCCGGTATACCATATACAAGAACACCGCCAGGTTTGTGGAGCGCTTCGTATATTGTCACCTCATGCCCCTTCACGATGAGATCTCCAGCCACAGTCAAGCCCGCCGGACCTGCTCCAACTATAGCTACTTTTTTCCCGGTAGGCTCGGCTGATTCGGGCAATTCCGTTTCAGGTTGGGCCATTTCCCAGTCAGCTGCAAACCTCTCCAGTCTGCCAACGGCCACCGGTTCTTCCTTGACACCTATAATGCACAGGATCTCACACTGGTCCTCCTGGGGACATACCCTTCCACAGATAGCGGGCAGGGCATTGCTCTCCTTCAGTATCCTTATAGACCGGGCAAAATCGCCCTCTTCTATAGCCAGTATGAAGCCCGGGATATCTATTCCCACCGGACATCCCGCAACGCAGCGCGGGTCTTTGCACTGGATGCACCGTGTTGCTTCAAGCATTGCCGTCTCAGGAGGATACCCCAACGGGACTTCCTCAAAGTTTCCGGCTCTTTCAACCGGCTCCTGCGCGGGCATCGCCTGACGTGGGACTTTTTCTTTCTTCTTTTTTGGTTCCTTTTTCTCTGTCATCGGTGCGCTTTCCTCACTCTCCAATGTATGTTAAAGACTCAATCGCTTCCCTTTCTTCTTTCAGATACATCCTCTGTCTTAATCTCAGTTCGGCAAAATCCACCTGATGGCCGTCGAAGTCCGGCCCCTCAACACAAACGAACTTTGTCTTGCCAGCTACAGTTACCCTGCAGGCACCACACATTCCTGTACCGTCAACCATAATGGGGTTAAGGCTGACCATGGTTTTTATCTCAAAGGGTTTGGTGAGCTTGCACACTGCCTCCATCATGGGCACGGGGCCTATCGCTACGACCAGGTCTATGGGAGAACCATTATTGATGAGATCTTCCAGAAGGTTTGTCACAAATCCCTTCTGTCCGTAGCTTCCATCATCGGTGCATATCATAATTTCCGTGCTGGCCTTTACCATCTCCTTTTCCATTATCAGTAGATCCCTGGATCTTGCTCCCAGGATCGAGATCACCTTGCTCCCGGCATTCTTGAAACCTCTGGCAACAGGATGCACAGGGGCAATTCCTATGCCGCCCCCGATACATACCACAAGGCCCAGCTTCTCAAGATGACTCGGGATCCCCAGAGGGCCAACTACATCTTCCAGGAAGTCACCCTTGGAAAGTCCGCCGAGCTGCATGGTGCTCTTGCCTACCTCCTGGAAGATCAGAGTGACCGTTCCCCTTTTCGGGTGGCTGTCAGCTATTGTGAGAGGTATTCTCTCCCCCTCCTCGTTGATCTTTATGATCACAAATTGTCCGGGAAGGGTTTTTGAAGCAATGTAGGATGCTTCTACCTCAATGGAGTGAACGTCATGAGCCAGAGTTGTTTTTTTCTTGATCTCAAACACTGTTTTTCCTTCCTCCCTCCGCTGGTTTCTGATCCAGCCTTAATAAAGCAGGTCACCATGCCTGTCCCGGCACTTGTGCCTAGACAACCGCAATCATCACGCCGAGCAGCCACTAATTGTTCATGGTACGCGGGAAGTTATTTTGGAAAACGAAGGGTTAAAGTATCATGAATTTAGTTCACTTGCGACCCTCAATGTGGATATTTTTCACAAACTGATTTTTTGTATATTTGGGAGTGTATCCATGCAAGTTTTTGGTTGTTAGTTGGTAGTTGTTGGTTGACTCGAAAAACGAAATTGGAAATTGGAGCATTGGAAATTAGATTAACTCAGTTGATAGTTGTTGGTTGTTAGTTGTTAAATGGGTAGCAACCTTATGGTTGCAGTTCCAGGTTCCAAGTTCCAGGTTTCAAGGAGATTGACACAGCGCCAAATACAGATAAAGCGACGCCCATGAAAGGCTCCTCACAGTGCGTTAGATTCAAGGCCAGAGTTCTGAGGAGACCGGAGATGTATATGGCACATACATCGAGGATCTTCGAAGGACGATAACGCAAAAGATGACGTGCTATGAGAGCCGCATAACTAACCCCAAATCAATCATGTTGACTCAGAAAAACGCAAATGCTAATTCTCACCCTATGAAGATCAAATCCGCAGACTTGTATGACCAAGCCTTCACTCCCCGGCAGATCCCCCACACTCAACATCCTCAGGTGGCGGTGGTAGGGCGGTCCAATGTTGGAAAGTCATCTCTCCTTGCTAAGATGATGAGGAGAAAAAAACTGGTCAAAACAAGCTCCACACCGGGAAAGACAAGAGCCCTCTTTTACTATCTTGTCAATGAATCCATCCTGCTTGTGGACCTGCCCGGATACGGCTTTTCCCGGGCGCCAAAGCAGGTCTCCTCCCGCTGGAGAGCGTTGGTGGAAGCATATCTTGACGGGGATTCCGGACCAGATCTTGTTCTGCAGCTTATCGATATACGCCACCCTCCAACCGGCGACGACATAGCCGTTAACCGCCTTCTGTCCGACAGAAGCATTCAGACCCTGATCGTTGCAACCAAGGCAGACAAGATATCCCGCTCTGCAAGAAGCAGGTCCCTCGACGTTATAGCCAGGGAACTTGCGACCTCTCCCTCAGCTATTGTCCCCTTTTCGGCCAAAGATTCATCCTTTGACCCCAAAGAGCTCTGGGATAACATCATTTCCATCCTCACCTAGGGTGGGCTGGGCCCCTTCGTAGCTGATCTGACGCTCCTGGATACTACGGACTGCTGGATGCTGCTGGCTAAACCTGCCAATGCAGCATTACGACGATCTTTCAGCCTCCCTGCCTGGGATCAGGGGCAGTTCTATTGTAGTCCTGAGGCTTGTGGCATCCAACTGTACAGTTGCCGCCATCCTCTGAGGGGGTGTAGGTCATTGTGAGAAAAATGATCCCCTTGTGTACATATTTACTTATCAGACTGAAGGGCTGGGTGGTTCCATGAGGACTGTGGCATATGGAACAGGATCTTGCCTTGCCTCTCTTTGCAATCCCGTATCTGTTGGGCTTTAAAGCGCCCATTACATGAACGTTATGCAGATTCTTCGAACCGTTACTGAAATTGGTATCCTCCGGGCCACCGGTGACAAGTGATGATTCATGGCACTGAAAACAGAGCGGGTACATCTCCTCGCTGAACCCACCAGGGAATCGGGTGGTTTCGTACTTGTCAATCAGAAGCTTTGAAAATTCAGTGGAGTGTGGATCGTGACAGTCCGTACATTCTCCGTCGGAAAGAGCTGTGTGGGTCAGGCTGTTCATTTCATCAGGAATATCATGGCACTGACTGCACAGGTCTGGTATTCCTTCTGTCAGGAGAGCACCCTGGTCGGATGAATGCGGATTGTGACAGTCTGTGCAACTGCCGTCCGAGACTGCTTCGTGGACCACCTTGCCTTCAGTTGGATCGTCGTGACACTGAAGACACAGTTCTGGCACAGCATCTACAAGGAGCGATGCCTTATCAGATGAATGCGGGTCGTGACAGTCGATACAGTCCCCGTCCGTTACCGCTTCATGGACCACCTTGCCTTCAGCTGGATCATCGTGGCACTGAAGGCACAGGGCGCTACCCTCCTCCACCAGCACCAGCCTCTCGTCATCGCCGTGAGACTCATGGCAATCCTCGCAGGCATCATCCTCAATTGCAGAGTGAATCACTTTTTTAGCCCGAATCTCCCCGATCCGCTCCTCGTGGCATTCGGCGCACTGATCTCCGGCGAGGGCAGGACTTACCAAGGCAAGGAGAATGGTCACGGTGAATAAAATTTTATTCATTGCTGTGTAAAGAGCCTTTCGAGGAAAGCTTAATCCCCCAATGTCAGTGGAGGTACTCCCCGGGAAATAACCAGTATTTAGATTGTTAGTGACAAGTGGGAGTTTGCTACCAGAAGGACAGATTTATGTCAAGCTGAAATTTTCCCTTGTGACAACTATAATTGCCAATTATTACAAGAAGTTACCGTATCTACCATCCTGCCCGGCATCAGATTCATCAACAACTGAAAATTCTATCGGTTCCGGGTCTGTATATCAGGATAACCAACCAGGGAATTGGCCTTTTTACAGCATCGTTTTACTGTCTGGCATAGGAAGCCCGTCCATGGCACGCAGTCAGACATCTGCCACCATCCGGTTCAGGAAAAAATGTGATCATCCTGCACATTATTTCGGTGCATTCGAAATACCGCCTCAGACTGAAAGACTGAACTGAACCATGTGGGTCGTGGCAGTTTGCACAGGACCGGGATTTGCCCTTGACGGTGAGGCCTTCTCCTGTAAAACGCACTTTTCCAAGAACATGAACCGTGTGCAGATTGACAGATCCATCCCTGAAGCCAGTGTCACTCGGGTCTTTGCCGACAACAAGGAAGCTGTCGTGACAAGAAAAGCAAAGGCTGTATTTCTCCTTTTCATAGGATCCCGGGAAAAAGTCGCTTCTATATTCCTGCTTGAGTAACCTGTACAGAGTGGAAGAATGGGGATCATGGCATGAAACGCACCCTCTTTTATGAAGGGCAGAGTGGGGCCGTTCCTCCTCGGACAAAACACTGTGGCATCCGGAGCATAATTGATCTGATTTCGCCTTTAACATCTTTCCCGTGTCGGAGATGTGAGGTGTATGGCATTCCCGGCAGCCTTTGTAAGTTATTGCCTGATGGACATATGACGCTTTAACAATGTTTCCGTGGCATAGCATACAAAGCTCATCGAAGGACTTGACCGTCAGGTTCTTCTTGTCTGAGCTGTGAGGATCATGACATGGCAGGCAGGCATTTTCTCCGGGCAGGTGCGTTCTTAACTCTCTGCCAGGGCTGTCGTGGCATTTCAGGCACAGGGTTGTTCCCTCCAGGACAAGAGTTAACTCGTTGGACTCCCCATGATCCAGGTGGCAATCCAAACACTCCCCGGAAATAAAGGGAGTGTGAAGTATTCTATCACTGGACATCTTGTCGATCCAGGCCCCATGGCACTGCCTGCATTCAACCGCACCAAATACGGGAAGGATCATAACAACCATAATGAACAGAGAGCCGATGATTATTTGTATGCATTGTATGTATTTTTTTGTCACTGTCAGCTAATTATCCTGTGTTGCTTCGTTAAGGTTGATAGTTATAACCAACAACTTGCAACATTGTAATGGGCGTTGGGCCTTGGGCTTTGGGCAGTGAGCTATGAACTTCATAAATACATAATTCTTCATTTATGAAATGATTCTTGAAGCCCATGGCCCACAGCACACTGCACAATATCAATTTCCAATGTCCAATTTCCAATGCTCTAATGATCTAATGTTCTTCAACCGCTTTTAGTGATGCTTGACAGAACCACAATAACCCGAAAAGATGGATTACCGTTCGCGAAATATCATGAGATTAAATAGTAGCTCAATCGGAGTCTGTGGGAAAGACTCAACATGGGAAACGGATCCTGAGGGTTTGAATGGATGAGCTGAAATTGCTTCTGGTAGACGATGTGGAGCTTTTCCTGGATCTCGAAAAGAGTTTCCTGAACAGAGAATCGTTCACCATTTTTACTGCAAAATCAGGCAAGGAAGCCCTGGAGGCAGTCAGCAGAATAAAACCGGACCTTGTTCTGGTTGATCTTTTCATGCCGGATCTCAATGGTGATGAAGTCTGCCGCGAACTCAAGAGTAATGCCGAGACCAGAAATATCCCCGTGATCATAACGAGTTCCGACACCCTGGAGGGAGTTCGTGAGAGATGCTACTCTGCCGGTTGTGACGGCTTTATATCAAAGCCGATCCACCGTGAAACACTGATATCAACCATTGAGGATAATCTCCAGATTGCAAAAAGGCGTTTCAAGCGGATACCCGCACATCTTCTGAGTTCTGTAAGAATTGATGACGCAGTAATCGAGTGCGTTGTTACTACAATTGCCCAGATGGGGGCCTTTGTTGTGATATCTCCACCTCCTGAAGCAGGAAAATCCATTGAACTTGCCATAAAACTACCCGAGTCCAACAAACCGTTAACTGTCAGGGCAGTTGTAAGATGGACAACATTGGAAGCGGGTGATACTTCCGAAGGGGCAGGGGTAGAGTTTGTTGCGTTAAGCGAAGAGGATGAGGACAAGATAGAGGATTATGTAGCTTCAAGACTCAGCATTACGGGTTCCGCGAAGAGATAGTCAAGAAGGAGAAACATAATCGCAAAAGTTGAGGGCAAAACTTCCGGACTGAAGACTGGTCAGATCCGCCGCCTACAGCGTCTTACCAGAGCAAAACCACGCCCTGAGGAAGTCATCCACACCGAAATTCTAAAAACACTCTCCACCCTTTCCAGGGAGACCGGACGGCAGCTGGGAGTTCTAATCAACAGAACCGGTGCGGTGGATATTATCCTGGTAGGTGACAGACACAGCATCCTTATCCCCGACCTGTCCCGCTACCGGATAAGCCCGGGGCGCCTGAAGGGGCTCCGTTTCATCCACACACACCTGGATGATTCAGGGCTCTCCATGGAAGATTTGACAGACCTCCTTCTTCTCCGGTTGGACATGATCATTAGTGTCTGTGTTTCCTCCGATGGTCAACCCGGGAAAACTCACCTTGGAACTCTGAACCCTCAATCGGTTACGAGGTGGGAGATCCAGACTTTTCCTGATCCTGGCGAGCTTCCTCACAGCCCGCTGACAATTATTCATGAAGTTGAACAGGAAATGTCCCGTCACATCCGCGGCCTTGTTACAGAAGGGGTTGAGCGAGCGGTTCTCGTAGACCTGAAAACATCTTCGAAGTCCGACACAGAAGAATCCATGAATGAACTGGCAGAGCTTGCAAGGACCGCCGGAATACAGGTTGCCGACACCGTGATCCAGCAGCGAGCAAAGCCTGATCCACGCTACCTGGTGGGCCTGGGCAAACTCCAGGAAATTGTGATCATGGCTCTGGACAATGGTGCAGAAATGCTGATTTTTAACCGCGAACTCTCAGCATCACAGCTGAGGGCAA
>DAOVVW010000046.1 GCA_030636965.1 Pseudomonadota bacterium
ATTCTCCGAGTTGGGTGTAGCCCTGGGCGACATGGAGATGAAATATATTAATGCCGCTGAGATCCTGGATGAGATAGCCGAGACTGTGTCTTATTACTCCGGGATCAATCACAGAATCCTGGCTGATAACTGGCTTCAGTGGCCTTTCACAAAGGAGGATGTCAAAGAGATATATCACGAGGGCTATCTCGGCACCCGGCATCTGCTTGGCGAAGGGCCTGATGAGAAGTTAAGAAAATTCTCTGCGGTGTCATCATGGGGCGAGACTGCACCTGATCCGGATTATCCCTACACCCTGTTTTCGGGAGAAGTCCTGTTCCACTCAGGCACCTACACAAGATACTCTGATTCCCTGAACTCCCTTATCGCGGAAAGCCTGCTGCTGATGAACTCCCAGACCGGAGCAGGCCTCGGGATAGAAGAGGGTGGTCTCGTCACTGTGGTCTCGGCCCATGGAGAACTTACGGTGAAGAGTAAATTCTCGGACGATCTCATGGAGGATAACTTCTTCCTGCCCAGACACTTTGCCGATGCGCCGGCCGGCCGGCTGATGGGTACAGACGGAGACAATACCGAAACTGCAGTCGTACGTGTCCGCGCTCAAAGGGCATGAGGAGGTACTGGAGATGATCGATATAAGCCAACTCAAAGAAGTAGCCTCCCTTGAAGGTATTTCGGAAGATGCTTTGGCGCATCTGGCGAAAGTGATGCAAAAAAGGGCCTACAGGGATGCGGATCCGATCTTTAACGAAAATACCGAGGGTGGCGACCTGTATCTCATCGGAGCCGGCTCTGTGAGGCTGAACAGAAGAGCCAAGGAGGGTGAGGCGCAGAACCTGGCCATTGTGAAAGAGGGGGACTTTCTGGGCATCATGACCTTCATGGTGGGGGGCAAGCACTCCGCCAGCGCTGTGGCCAAGGGAGACTGCACCCTTTACGTAATGGACAGGAATTCTTTTGATGAATTCACTGAAAAGTTCCCGGCCGATGGCAACATGATATTAATGATTTTCATCGAGAGGCTTGTGGATTCGGTCAGGGGAATGTACGAGCGTTACATCGACATGGTCAACTACATGTGGAGGTGGCGGTGAACCCAGAGATTGTCGACGGGTATGAAGAAGAAGAGGAACTGGACCTGACACCCGTCAATGAGATTATAAGCCGGCTGGACGAGGCGAAGGGCATGTTGATACCCCTCCTCCAGGAAGTCCAGAATGTCTACGGATACGTCCCGGAAGAGGCTGCGAATATGGTAGCCGATGGCCTGGGAATTTACCGTAGCCAGGTCTACGGGGTCCTCACCTTCTACACCCAGTTTCACTTGAGTCCCCGGGGAAGGCATATAATTAGGGCATGCTCCGGAACTGCATGTCATGTGAGAGGCGGCAAGAGCGTCATTTCGAAGCTGGAGAGTATGCTGGAGATCGAACACGGAGAAACCACAGAAGACGGATTGGCCTCCTTCGAAAAGGTCGCCTGTCTCGGTGCCTGCGGTCTGGCGCCCGTCATCACGATCGATAACGATGCTTTCGGCCATGTGGACCCTGGTAAAATGGTACGGATAATAGAGAATCTAAAAGAACTGTCCGGAACAGGCAGCAGTGATGAGGAGTAAACGATCAATATTAACATCGCGCCCGAGCGTGGGCGCCCGGATCGATGACGTAAACCATGAGTCATTGATCCGTGAGGAAAGCGGAAACGACGCTTTTCGTTTCCTGAGGAGTAAAAAGCCACTAATGGACTTTTTACGACCCTAACAAGATAATCCGGCCGTATCAGGGAGGGCCGAATAAAATATGTCAAAAAGCTCAAATGACAAATTAATAGTAATAGGGATGGGGACCTGCGGCCTTGCTTCTGGCTCAAGGGGAGTCCTGTCCCAGGTGGAAGAGGAACTGGCGTCTCTCAAGCTTGAGGTACCCATCCTTAAAACCGGCTGTATCGGGATGTGTTACCAGGAGGTTCTCGTTGATGTATCTCTTCCCGGGCGCAGCCGAGTGACCTATGCCAAGGTCGAGCCGGAGATGGTGTCGAAGATCATCAGCAACCATGTGGTCAAGGGCAAACCTGTGAAAGACTACGCCATAGGCCAGATCGTTCAGGATGGCGAAAAAACCTACAAGGGCATCCCCACCTACGACGAGCTGGATTTCTTCGCCAAGCAGCAGAGAATAGTTTTGAGAAGATGCGGCTTCATAGATCCTGACAGGATAGAGGATTATCTGGATACCGACGGCTATAAGGCTGCGGAAAAAGCGATCACCACACTGTCACCAACCGTTATACGGGAAATTGTAAAAAAATCCGGCCTCAGGGGCAGGGGCGGCGGCGGATTCCCTACAGGTCTCAAGTGGGAGTTCTGTGCTACCGCTGCGGGAGAACCCAAGTACCTCATATGTAACGCCGATGAGGGTGACCCCGGTGCCTTCATGGACAGGAGCGTCCTGGAGGGCGACCCCCATGCAGTCCTCGAGGGCATGATTATCGCTGCTTACGCCATAGGCACCGAGCATGGATACATCTACTGCAGGGCAGAGTACCCGCTGGCAATTGAGAGGCTCGGTACTGCCATTGCCCAGGCCGAAGAGAAGGGTTTTCTGGGTGAAAAGGTCTTTGGAACCGACTTTTCCTTCGATCTGCGGATCAAGGAGGGGGCCGGCGCTTTCGTCTGCGGTGAAGAGACCGCTCTCATGGCCTCTATCGAAGGTAGAAGGGGCATGCCGAGATCCCGACCTCCCTTCCCGGCCCATAAGGGCCTGTGGGGCAAGCCGTCGAACATCAACAACGTCGAGACCTTCGCCTGCGTGCCCCCCATCATACTCAACGGCGCCGACAGCTACGCGTCTATTGGCACAGAGAGCACCAAGGGCACCAAAGTCTTCGCGCTCACGGGTAAGATCAAGAACACCGGACTTATCGAGGTGCCGGCCGGCACCCAGCTTAAAGAGATCATCTACGATATAGGTGGCGGCATCGACGGAGGCGGCAAGTTCAAGGCCGCCCAGCTTGGCGGGCCTTCAGGTGGGTGCCTCCCGGCAGATATTATAGAGACACCGATAGATTATGACTCCCTGATAGAGGCCGGGGCGATGATGGGTTCCGGCGGGGTGGTCGTCATGGACGAACGTACCTGCATGGTGGATATAGCCCGTTTCTTCCTGACGTTTACTACTGCCGAATCCTGCGGAAAGTGCGTCCCGTGCCGCCTTGGTACCAAGACTATGCTGAGCATACTTGAACGCATCACAGCCGGGCTTGGAACCATGGAAGACCTCCAGAACCTGGAGGAAATGGGACAGGAGATAAAGAACACATCGCTGTGCGGCCTCGGGCAGACTGCGCCCAATCCGGTTCTTTCTACTATGAGGTACTTCAGGAATGAGTATGAGGCCCACATCCTCAACAAGCGATGTCCCGCGGTTGTGTGCAAGGAGATCATCTCATCTCCGTGCCAGCATGTCTGCCCCATCGAAACCGACGTTCCCGCTTACGTTACGCTCATCGGACAGGGAAAATTCTCGGCAGCCCTTGAACTCATCCGCATGACGAACCCCCTGCCGGCAATATGTGGGAGAGTATGCCACCATCCGTGCGAGAGCGTGTGCAGGCGTAAAGATCTGGATACATCCATCAGCATCCGTACCTTAAAGAGGGTTGCTGCTGATTACGCCGCTGCTGACGATGCGACAGGCAAATACACGATAAAGGTCCAGAAAGTCTCGGGAAAGGGCAAAAAGGTTGCCATCGTAGGGGCTGGCCCCGCGGGCCTGACCGCTGCCCACTTCCTGGCGCTGAGAGATTTCACACCCGTGATCTTCGAAAAGTACAGGGTTGCGGGAGGAATGCTCGTCCTGGGTATTCCTGAGTACCGCCTGCCCAGGGAGACCCTCAATCATGAGATCAGGGCCATTGAGGATATGGGAGTGGATATCCACTACAACACACCAGTAGGCGAAGCGGTGTCCTTCGATCAGCTCCGCATGGATCACGAGGCGGTATTAATAGCGACTGGTGCCCATGTGGACCTCAAGATGGGTATTCCCGGCGAGGATGCCGACGGGTTGTATGAAAGCCTCAGTTTCCTCAGGAGGGTGAACCTCGGAGAAGACGTTCCTCTGGGCAAGAACGTCGCTGTCGTGGGGGGAGGCAATACAGCCATCGATGCGGCCAGGATGGCCCGAAGGATGGGAGCTGATGTAACGATCCTCTATAGAAGGACTCAAAAAGAGATGCCCGCAGATGAGATGGAGATCCACGAGGCCCTCCTGGAGGGTATCGTGCTTGAGACGCTGGTGGCCCCCGTAAAGATCCTGACATCATCAGGCACGATCACAGGCGTCACATGCCAGAGGATGGAGCTTGGAGAGCCCGATTCATCCGGCAGGCGCAGGCCAGTGCCCATAGAGGGTTCTGAGTTCGATATCCCGTTAGACAACCTCATTGTAGCTGTATCGGGAAAACCCGACCTCTCCTTCCTTAAAGAAGAACACGGTATAGGTCTTTCAAAGTGGGATACTGTCGACGTACACCCGTACACCCAGATGACAAACGTTGAGGGTGTTTTTGCCGGGGGGGATGTCGTTACGGGCCCGTGGATGGTGATCGACGCCATAGCAGCTGGAAAGAGGGCAGCAGCCCATATGGAGCTCTTTCTTAATGGAGAAGAAGTAACTCCTCTGTACGACATCACGAAACCAAATATCGCGGGAATTGAGACAATAGAGCTGACTGATGAGGACATGGACCTGCTAAGACCCGATATGCCAACGATGGAAGTAGTCAAGAGGTTAAAGAGCTTCGCCGAGGTGGAGCTGGGTCTTTCCAAGAAAGAGGCCATGGAGGAGGCTCGACGCTGCCTGCGGTGCGATATTGAGGAATAGATCAGATAAATAACTTCGGTTGATACAGCCCAGAAGGAGTAGTAAAGAAGAATGTTCAACATCACGGTAGACGACAAACCGGTAAGCGTTCCCAGGGGTTCAACCATCCTGGACGCCGCGCGGAAGCTTGACATCGATATACCTACCTTCTGCGACCACAAGCACCTGCTGCCCTACGGATCCTGCAGGATGTGTGTAGTGGAGCTGGAAGGCTCAGACAGGCTGTTCGCGTCGTGCGTGACTCCGGTTACGGATGGTATGGAGATCTACACGGGCACAGTCAGGGTAAAGCGCGCCCGTGAAACCGTTCTGGAGCTTCTCCTCACATACCATCCCCTGGAGTGTCCGGTCTGCCCCCAATCAGGACGATGTCTCCTGCAGGACATGACCTTCGAACACGGCAAGGAAACAGGACGCTTCGGCCCGGTAGCGGTTGACAAGAGAATAGATTACCTGTCGCCTCTCATCGAGATGAACCAGAACAGATGCATTCTCTGCGGACGCTGTGTGAGGGTCTGCGACGAAGTGCAGGGCGAGGGTGAGCTGGATTTCGTGAATCGCGGTTTCCCCACGGTTGTGGAGCCGTCTTTTGCAAAACCGATGAACTGCGAGTTCTGCGGTCAGTGCATACAGGTCTGTCCGGTTGGATCACTTTACAGCAGGATCTACAAACACACCGCTCCTACCTGGGAGCTTACTCCTGTGAGGACAACCTGTCCCTTCTGCGGCGTCGGCTGTACGCTTAACCTGGAAGTAAAAGGGGATCGGATCTATCATGTTCTTGGCGCGGACGACGAAGGCTCAAACAACGACGGGAACCTGTGCTGTAAGGGCAGGTTCGGCTATGAATTCGTCCATAGCCCCGAGAGGATCACCCAGCCTCTCGTGAGGGAAGGCGAAGAGCTTGTACCCGCCACATGGGAGGAGGCATACGCCCGTGTAAGGGAAGGTTTCAAGGCAATTATGGAAAAAACAGGACCCGATGCGCTGGCGGGGATCGCTTCGGCCAGGTGTACCAACGAGGAAAATTACCTCTTCCAGAAATTCATGCGCACATCCATCGGTACCAACAACGTCGACTCTGTAGCAAGATTCGGCCACTTTCCCGGTATGGAGGCCCTGCTGAAAGCTTTCGGAGTTGGTGCTCCTACGAATTCCCTGGCGGATCTTTCCCACTCGGACCTGATATTCGCTATTGACTCGAATATTACAGAAGATGACCATGTTGCGGGCCTGAAAGTGCTCAGGCAGGTACGGTTCGGTGACGCGAAACTTATCACTGCAAACAGCAGAAAGGTAAAGCTGACCAAGTTCTCCGATATCTGGATGAGACACGGACCGGGTACCAGCGTTGCGCTCTTAAACTCCCTGGCCCATGTGATATTGACGGAAGACCTCCAGGACGATGACTTCTGTAAAAAGAGAGTTACAGGTACAGACGATCTTAAAAGCTTCCTGGGCAAATATTCCCCCGAGGAAACGGAGTCAACGACTGGTGTGCCCGCCGATTCTGTCAGGGAAGCGGCAAGAGCCATAGCCGAGGCCAACAATGTCACGATACTTCTCACCCTCGGCGGCGCAAGCCCCTACACAGGGGAGAATACTGTGGCGGCTGCGGCCAACCTTGCGCTAATTACGGGCAACGTTGGACACATGGGAGCTGGAATAATACCCCTTTCAGAGTACAACAATGTCCAGGGCTCCATGGACGTGGGTGCTCTTGCCCAGTTCCTGCCTGGTTACCAGGATGTGACTGACAGCGGTATCAGGAGCTGGTTCGAAGAACAGTGGGGAGTGGATCTGCCCGCCGAAAAAGGTCTTGAGGCCATGGAAATGATCCAGGCAGCCAGAGAGGGCGATGTCACCGGCATGTATATCATGGGAG
>DAOVVW010000080.1 GCA_030636965.1 Pseudomonadota bacterium
CTATAATGCCCACCGTTCCCAGGGTGACATCACCGTTACCGTAGGTGGATGTGACCAGGCTGACACCTTTTACTCCGCTTATGCCTACTTCTGATCCGATATACACAGTCAGACCCTCAGCATCCATGGTCTCATCAAGAATGGCCACCAGATTACTCTTTTCCTCGAAGGTCTTGAACAGCTGCCGCATATACTCGATATTCCCGGTGAACTCCGGAAAATCCAGGATCTTGGAACTTCCTTCAACATAGACGTCGGTGTTGCTCTCGGAATCCAGCATCTTTTTACCCAACTCCAGGGCGGCATTCATGAGGAGATCATAGTTTTCCTTATCTCTCCTCATATCGTCTGCAAGCCTCTTGCGCATCTGAGCCAGGGGAAGACCACCGTAGCGATCGTTGAGATAACCAGACATATTTTCCAGCGCCTCCTGGGAAAAATCCTGATCCATCTTGATTAACCTGTTCTCTGTTATTCCCGACCTGGAAACGAGAATCACCAGGACAACCCCCAATTTGATCCGTATAAAATTCACCTTTTTGAATGTACTGTGCAGTCTGTTTGGAGCAAGGACTACTCCAGCGTAACTGGAGAGGTTTGAAAGAACCCTGGAGGTTCTGCGAGCGAGTTCATCAACACTGCCCTGATACGAGAGGAGTTCTTCCCTCACCTGCTGGCTGCCTTCTGCCTGGAGAGCTCTGGCCTTCAGGATCTCGTCAACATAATATCTGTAAGCCATTTCAGTTGGTATCCTGCCCGCCGATGTGTGGGGGGCAATGAGGTATCCTTCATCCTCCAGGTCAGCCATAACGTTTCGTACAGTGGCGGGACTCAGGTCAAAGTCGTAGTGTTTTACGAGCGTTCTGGAGCCTACCGGTTCTGCCGTCTCTACGTACAGATGAATTACGGCAAGCATGACGCTGCGATGCCGATGGCTATTTTCAAGCACTGACATGTGAACTCCTCTGGCACTCTCCCATAACGAGTGCCAAAATTTCCTTAACACGGAGATTCGTTAGTGTCAATTAAGACCGTGCTGTCCCATCAAAACTGTCTCCGCTCAACTTTCTGAAAGATAACCACTTTTTGTTTGTGGACAAGTGTATCTGTGTTCAGTATTCAGGAGTCAGAATACAGTTGTCAGAATAACTGCATTGAAACAGTACAAAGTAACTATTAATAACAGTTCACTCTCGAATTAAACCACACTTCTGGATTCTGAATTCTGACTTCTGACTCCTTATCTAAATAATCGCCCCAAAAACCTCATTAGACAACAGCATGCCCCTGGTCGTTAGTCTTATCCTTTTCGCTGATGTCCTAATCAGGCCCAACTCACGGAAACGCTTCAGGGACGGTCCCATAATCATTCTCGGATCCTTACCGTAACCCAGGATAAAGTGATCGATGTCCACACCTTCCGTTTGCCTCAGAGCCAGCATGAGAGCTTCCGCAGGACGTATCTCCGGACCCTCCACGGAAAGCTCCTCTTTCACGGAGCCGGGACCAGCCATGTAGGCCGCAAGGTCCGCGGCATTGCGCCACCTTGATCTTGTTCCTTCTGCTGTTACCGCACTATGCGCGGATGGTCCGAGGCCGATGAAGTCACCATCCCGCCAGTAATTTATATTGTGCAGGCATTCATGGTCCGGCTTTGCAAAGTTACATATCTCGTACTGACGATACCCGCGCGCGACCAGGATCCTTCTGGATTCCGTAAACATCGCGGCCGCAGTATCCTGGTCAATTTCCCGCGGGCCTGAATCATCACTCTGAACGAGAGAATAAAGGGAAATATGGTCAGGGTCGAGCAGGAGGGCTGTTTGAATGTCATCTATGAACGATCCTTCTGTCTGGCCTGAAAAAGCGTAGACCAGATCTATGCCAACCGAGGTGAAGCCAGCGTTGCGGGCTGCTTCTACTGAACCTTCGGCCGTTTCCTCTTCTCTTCTTGCGCCCAATGCTGCAAGGGAATCCGGGTTAAAGGATTTTATACCGATGCTTACCCTTTCGAAACCAGCCTCGCTCAGCCTGACGAGTTCATCTGTTCCTGTCTCAGGCACGACCTCGATACTGCTCTCCAATACGCCATCCATAAAAAAGGCTTCATCCAGATGTTTGAAAAGACTTTCGTAGAATCTCGCGGGGAGGACTGACGGGGTTCCGCCGCCGACATAAACACTTCTGACCGGAGCAGATATTTTCCCGGATATGGAATCGATCTCTCTTGCCAACGCATCGAGAAAAGCCTCAACCTCCCGGGGTTTTTCCCTGTAGAAATGGCAGAAATCACATAGGTTCTGGCAGAACGGCACATGGATATAGATGGAAAAGAAGGGTGGGAACCAGCCGGCAGACTTCATGTCACCTTACGTGGCATCTGGCACGCCGGTCTTTATTTCTGTAGGATAGCTCAGGCACTTCCACTGAACAACGGTCAATCACGAGAGGGCATCGTGGATGGAAGTGGCACCCCGGCGGGGGTTCGATTGGGCTGGGCACTTCACCCGCCGGCTCCTGGTCCTTCTTTCTCATATCCGGGTCAAGCTCAGGTATGGCCCCCACGAGGGCTTCAGTGTATGGATGCACCGGATTCGTGTAAACATCCTCAACGGGCCCTTCTTCAACCAGCCTGCCAAGGTACATTACAGCAACTCTGTCACAGAGGCTCCTGATCACTCTCAGATCATGAGAGATAAAAAGCATTGTGAGGTTAAACTGCTCCTTAAGGGTCATAAGAAGATTTAGGATCTGGGCCTGGATCGAGACATCGAGGGCCGAAACCGGCTCATCGGCCAGGAGGAAATCAGGTCTCAGGGAAAGTGCCCTGGCAATTCCGAGGCGCTGTCTCTGACCGCCTGAAAACTCATGTGGATACCTGCTGTAACTGTCGACAGGCAGACCGACGGTGGCAAGCATCTCTTCTACGTTTACCTTTACCTTACCCGCGCTCATTCCAGAGAGCCGGAGAGGCTCTCCAACTATGGCGCCCACGGTCTTCCTGGGATTCAGGGAACCGAAGGGATCCTGGAAGATGATCTGCATGCGGTGACGGTAGGGTCGGAGCTTCTGCCTGCTAAGTTCGCTTATATCGACATTATCAAAGATCACCCCGCCCGATGTAGGCGCGGTCAGTCTCAGGATCATCCGGCCAAGTGTGGTCTTGCCGCAACCGGATTCGCCCACGAGGCCGAAGACCTCTCCTGTCCGCACCTGGAACGATACGTCAGCAACAGCCCTGACCCCGCCGACGATTTTACCAAAGGTACCGCCCTTAACCGGGAAAATCTTGGTAAGGTGCTTAACTTTTAATAATGGTGTGGTCGATTCAATCAGATCGCCCTCCTCAGGCTCTCGTGCTTGTTTCCGGGAAAGTAACACCTGACCTCATTACCTTTTTCTGTCAGGGTTAACTCGGGTTCCTCCTGGGTGCACACTTCCTGGGCCCTGGGACACCGGGGATGGAACCTGCACCCGGAAGGCAGATCCATGAGGTCCGGCACACTCCCTCCAATAGCTATAAAGCGACGCCTGCCCGGTGTCGGAAGAGAATTGATAAGACCAATTGTATATGGATGCTGGGGAGCACTAAAAAGGTCCCCGACTTTGCCCATCTCAACTATCACGCCAGCGTACATCACACAGACTCTGTCCACCACTTCAGCAACCACACCCAGATCGTGGGTGATGAGCAGGGCCCCACGGTTGCCCTCATGGATCAGTTCTTCAATCAGTCTGAGTATCTGGGCCTGAACGGTAACATCCAGGGCCGTCGTAGGTTCATCGGCAATAAGCACATCCGGCTCACACGCCATGGCCATGGCGATAAGAGCCCGCTGCTGCATTCCGCCGGACATCTGATGCGGGTATTCCGAGACCCGCCTGGCCGGATCGGGTATTCCCACCTGGCCGAGGAGTTTTGCAGCTCTTCTAAAGGCAGCGCTCTTGTCCATCCCACGGTGCAGCCTCAGAACCTCAGCCACCTGATCTCCCACGGTGAAAACAGGGTTAAGGGCGCTCATGGGTTCCTGAAAGACCATGGAGATCCTGTTGCCCCTGACGTTCCTGATCTCATTATCGTCCATCTCCAGGAGATCCTCTCCTTCAAGGAGCACCTGTCCCGAGATCACCTTGCCGGAATCCGGCACCAGTCGGAGAATGCTCAAGGCGGTAACACTCTTGCCGCAGCCCGACTCACCAACAAGACCCAGTATCTCCCCCCGAAAGAGAGAGAAGGAAACTCCATCCACGGCGTGCAGGGTTTTGTCCTCGATGGAGAAGTGGGTCATCAGGTCTTTCACTTCAAGCAGCGGCATTGTCATGGGGTCATTTAATGGACTGACAGTGTTGCTGTCAACATTAGATATTAGAACATTATAAATTAGAACATTAGACATTGGACATTAGACACTGGAACGTTGCGCAGATCTAATGCTCTAATTTCTAATGATCAAATGCTCTACAACCCTATTTTTATTCACATCAGTTCCAATTGCATGATAAAATTGCCGTTTCACTTGCGGATTTTTGACATCGTTAAAGGAATAAGAATGTGTCAACCGATAAAATAATCATAAAGGGCGCACGGGAACACAACCTGAAAGACGTCAGCATTAAGATACCCAGGGATTCCCTCGTGGTCATAACAGGTGTCTCGGGATCGGGAAAATCCTCTCTCGCTTTTGACACCCTGTATGCGGAGGGGCAACGCAGATACGTGGAATCCCTTTCGGCATACGCGAGACAGTTCCTGGAACAGATGGATAAGCCCGATGTGGACTCCATAGAGGGGCTCTCGCCGGCAATATCCATCGAGCAGAAGAAGGTCAGCAGGAATCCTCGTTCTACGGTTGGAACTGTAACAGAGATCTACGACTATCTGCGTCTTCTCTTTGCAAGGATAGGAATACCCTACTGCTATCAGTGCGGCGACAGGATCGACGCCCAGTCCTCTCAGCAGATAATCGACAGCCTGATGAAGACCGAGGACCAGACCAGGATGACTATCCTGGCACCTGTGGTCAAAGGAAGGAAGGGCGAACATCGCCAGGATCTTGAGCGCTTTGGCCGTATGGGTTTTCTCAGAGCAAGGGTTGACGGTGAGATCCTGAGCCTTGAGGACGACATCGTTCTCGACCGCAAAAAGAAACACGATATCG
Source organism: Pseudomonadota bacterium (assembly GCA_030636965.1). Classification (GTDB taxonomy): domain Bacteria; phylum BMS3Abin14; class BMS3Abin14; order BMS3Abin14; family BMS3Abin14; genus SZUA-178. The sequence goes on from DAOVVW010000080.1 coordinate 5,160, forward strand.
AGCTTGTCATTGACAGGCTTGTTATCCGCGATGGGATCAGGAACAGGCTCGCCGACTCGGTGGAACTCGCCCTTAAAATGGGTGACGGAGTGCTCATCGCGCTTGTTTCCGAGGGCCGGGAGGTTATTTTCTCGGAGAAGCTGGCCTGTATAAAATGCGGCATCAGCTACCCTGAGATCTCACCCCGCTTCTTCTCTTTTAACAACCCCACCGGGGCCTGCAATGAATGCGGTGGCCTGGGCACAACGAGCATTATCGACCCCGAGCTCATAGTGCCTGACTCATCCCTGTCCATACGTGAGGGCGCTCTGGCACCCTGGCGGAGGAGAGACAGCGTTTTTTATCATCAGCTCATGGATTCCCTCTCTTCCCATCTCGAATTCGACCTCGACACACCCTTCAAGGATCTTCCGGAAGTTGCCCGTCAGGTGATCATCTATGGCTCCGGTTCGGAGGAGATCGCAGTCAAATATGAGTCGAGAAACTTTGTAAGACGCACTCAGAAACCCTTCGAAGGAGTGATCCCGAACCTGAGACGCAGATATATGGAAACAGGCTCGGAATCAGTTAGGGAGGAGATCGAATCGTTCATGGGAAACCGGATATGCGACTCCTGTGGTGGCGCCCGTCTCCGGCC
>DAOVVW010000075.1 GCA_030636965.1 Pseudomonadota bacterium
CTGTGGATCTGCTCAGGGCACTGGTCCTATGCTGCAGACGGAAAGCTGGCGAGTGTAGTTCAGCAAAGGAGCAGGCCTCTGGCCTCGAAACAACCCCACACTAAAAAGAAAGGTAAGGGCGCAAGGAAAGGCAGTGAGGCAAAGGGTCCATACTCCGTGTGGATCGTTTCCGCAGCTGTTCTCGCTCTGGCCGTAATACTCGTTTCTCTGTTTGCCATACGCCTCTCCCGGGACAAGCCGACAACTTACAGGCAGGAAAAACAAAGACCGGTATCCATACCATATGCGCCTGCCAAAGGGGGCACTGTAGCTCTGATCATCGATGACATGGGACACAGCAGGTCTGCAGCCCTTCCCTTCCTTGAGATGGATGTACCACTGGCCCTGTCATTCCTGCCGGGACGGCCCCACTCCGTGCAGCTGGCCGAGGAAGGTTTCGCCAGGGGAAAGTCGATACTTCTGCACCTTCCGATGGAGCCAAAGGGATATCCGGGGATCAACCCTGGAAAGGGAGTTGTTTTGATCTCCCACGATTCGGGTGAGATCCGGCGGATCCTGAGAGAGGATCTCAGATCGGTCCCCCACGCCATCGGGATAAACAATCACATGGGATCCCTGGCCACAGAAAACGAAAGGGTAATGACCGATGTACTGGAATTTGCGAGGGACGAAAGATTGCTGTTCATAGACAGCCGAACTTCACCCCGCAGTGTGGCATACCGGATTGCAAAGGACCTGAATGTTTCATCGGCCGAAAGGGATATATTTCTGGATAACGAAAGGGACGAGGATGCTATTTACGCGAGAGTCACGGAGCTGCTGGACCTGGCAGAAGCCAGGGGCTGGGCCATCGGTATCGGACACCCTTATCCTGAAACGGCAAGAGTCCTAAAAAGAGCTGCCGCCGATGCCGAAAGGAGGGGGATCCTGTGGGTCTCCCTTCAGGAAATGGTTAGATATGTTGATCCTGGGAATTGAGACATCATGCGACGACACGGCTGCGGCAGTGATCCGCAACGGACGGGAGACCCTATCTTCGGTTGTTTCGGCCCAGGACGAGTTACATGCTCCATATGGCGGGATCGTACCTGAGATGGCATCCCGCATGCACCTGGAAAAAATCGACACCGTGGTCAACAAAGCCCTGTCAGAGGCTGCTGTTTCCATAAGGGAGATTGACCTCATAGCTGTCACAACAGGCCCCGGGTTGGTGGGTTCCCTCCTGGTTGGCCTGTCCTACGCAAAGGGAGTGTCCTTTGCGAAAGACATCCCCCTGGTGGGAGTGGATCACATTAAGGGACATCTCTTTTCCCTGGAGCTGGCAGATGGAACACCCATCCCCTCTATCGCTCTGGTGGCATCTGGTGGGCACACAGCCCTTTTTCACCTTCGTTCCCGGGACGATATCCAGCTTGTCGGTACCACTCTTGACGATGCAGCAGGCGAGGCCATGGATAAAGCCGCTAAACTGCTGAATCTGGGCTATCCAGGCGGTCCCGTCATCCAGTCAGAAGCCCGCTACGGTGATCCTGGGGCACTTCCCCTGCCCAGGCCCCTGACCGGCACCGACAATCTTGATTTCTCATTCAGCGGATTGAAAACCGCTCTATTTACCTGGCTTAAGCGCCACGGTTACCTTGACAGAACTTCCGAGGGGAGAGATGATTTACCGTTAAGCATCCCCGATATCGCCGCCTCTTTCCAGGAGGCTGTTGTTGACGTACTCGTCATAAAGTGCCGCCAGGCAGTGGAGGCTTTCGAAGTCGGTCACCTCTTCATTGCCGGCGGTGTTGCGCGCAATGAACCGCTCCGGAAAAGAGTGGTCCAGGCAGCAAAGGAAGATGGATTCCGTGTTCACCTGCCTCCACCCGAGCTTTGTACGGATAACGCAGCTATGATCGCTGCCTGCGGATTTCACAGCAAGAACGAAGCCTCTACGGATATCCTGGATCTTAACGCCTATTCAACAAAGGCCCTGGGCATAAAAGGGCCCTTGAAAAGGGGACGTTCAGCATGAAAATTTTCATAAGAATTTTGATTATTTTACCCCTCCTTGCTGCCTGTGCCGCAACACCCGAAATGTCCGGTAGAAGTTCCACGACCGGAGACAAACCTGTGGGCAAGACCGCTGAATCAGCCTACGCCAAATATATATATGGTGTTTTCCTCAGAAAAGAAGGTCGTAAAAGTGAAGCTATCAAAAACCTGGAGGAAGCCTCAAAGCTTGACACTACATCTGAGAGCATCAGGACAGAACTCCTGAGCCTGTACCTGGAAACAGGACAGAAACTAAAGGCCGAAGAGGCAGCAACACAGATCATAGGTATCAACCCCGACAATCCCGACGCCCACATTTCCATCGGCCAGATACTGGCAGACAGGAAAGCGATTGACCGGGCGGCACCGCATTTCGAGAAAGCCATAGAACTGGTTCCCGAAAAGGCCGGCCCCTACATATATCTCGCTGAGATATACGGGATAATGGGCAAAACGGAGCCAGCTCTCGAACTTCTGAACAATCTGGCAAAAAAACACGAACACGCACCGCTGGCCTATTTTTACATGGCCAGACTGTACGCCAGAACCGGGAAAACAGATATGGCAGTCGATCATCTGGAAAAAGCCATTGAACTTAACAGCTCTTTCCTCTCGGCAGTCAGCGACTTGGGAAAGATATTTGAAGAACAGGGCAAGAGGACTGATGCCATAAAACTCTACCGGATATTTCTTGAGAGGAATCCCGGGGAAAGTGGAGTCAGGGAGCTTCTGGCCCATCTTCTGATGCGCGATGGGAAGTATGATGAAGCAAAGGCCGAGCTTGAAGTGATCCTGGATGACAATCCGAGTAACACCAATGCAATGCTGATGCTCGGGCTCGTAGAGGCCCAGAGGGGCGAGTCGAAGCGGGCCATGGAGATATTTATTGAGGTAAAGGGAAGGATGCCCGGGAACCTTGAAGTCATACTTCAGACCGGCAACCTCCAGAGGGAATTAAAACTCTACGAGGACGCATTGAGAACCTACCAGGAAGCTGCAACCACAGCCCCCCAACGATATGAACCGTATCTTAATCTGGCGGTAACCTACGATATGATGGAGGACTACAAAAAAGCACTGGTCAATCTGGAAAAAGCCATTGAACTTGAGCCGGAGAGGATTCCCATCAGAACATTCATGAGCCAGATCCTGGTCCAGCTGGAAAGATATGGTGAGGCGGAAGAGACTCTGAGGGTTGGACTCGAGAAGGCCCCTCAGAGCACATCCCTGCTTTACCAGTTGGGGATCGTCCTGGACAAGGATGGACGGTTTGAGATGACTGAAGAGCTGATGCTAAGGATTATCGAGCTTGATCCGGATCACTTTGATGCCCTTAACTATCTCGGATACTCATGGGCTGAAAGGGACATAAACATGGAAGAAGCACTCACGATGATCGAAAAGGCCCTGAAGATAAAACCTGACATCCCGTACATCATAGACAGCCTGGGTTGGACATACTACAAGCTTGGGCGCTATGAGGAGGCCCTGGGGCAGTTGCTGAAAGCCTACGAATCCATGAAGGAGGATCCCACTGTGCTGGAGCATCTGGGCGATGTGTATCTCAAGCTCGGTGACGGCGGCAACGCAAGGAAATATTGGAACCTCGCTTTGAACCACGACCCTGAAAACGAAAGGGTCATAAATAAACTAAACGATCTTGATCAGTAACTCCCGGATAATGAGATACCTGAATAACCCAAGAATCTGGCTGCTCGCGCTCTTATTCCTCACAACTTCCTGCGCGGCGCCCGACAGCTACAGGCACATCAGCTCCATAGACCCTGAGCCCTTTGTGAAGACCCTGACAGCGAGGGAAGCCACACCGGAAGGGCTTATTTCCACCCTCGACGTCAGGTACCGTGGCGAGGCCGGACGTTATTCCGGTGAGGTTTTCCTGGTGCTGGCCAGGCAGTCAAAGCTCCGGCTGGAGATCCCGGGATCAATGGGAAGCACTTTTCTCGTAATGGTAAGTGATGGACACAAGGTCTGGATATACTACCCCGGAGAAGGTTCTGCCTATATGACCTCGGTGGGAGGAGAATCTCTTGCGCCCTACCTTCCATTTCCCTTCCCCCTGGACCCTGCCTGGATCCCGGATCTGATCATGGGATTAATACCCCAGGGGGTGAATGCTGAAAGCATCAGGGCCTACACAACCCGATCAGGAAAAACAGTCCTGTATCTGGACGGTTCAGACGGACTCTCCCTTCAGTACGCAATGCTGCCGGGAGATCCGGCAAGGCTCTACTCAGTCACAGCAAGGAAGGACGGTTCGACACTAACCGTTACTTTTGCCAGTGAAGATACGAACGTGCCCGGGGAACTAGACTACAGATCTGCCGACGGCCGGACAAAAGTGGATTTTATACAAGTGCGCAGAACAGATTCTCTCCCCAAAATGGCCTTTGAATCACCGATCCCTTCCGATATCTCAGTAAAGGATCTGGAGCCGGGACAGTGATGGAGATTCTCGCCCCGGCAAAGATAAATCTTACCCTCAAGATCCTCGGGAAACGACCCGACGGTTTTCACGAGATCGAAAGCCTCGTGCAAAAGGTGAATCTTTTTGACAGGATCACGTTCACCAACGTATCTGACGGCAGGATCTCTCTTGTCTGCAGCGACCCCGGCATACCAGGGGATGAGAATAACCTGGCCCACCGCGCTGCCATGATCCTTGCCGAAGCTGCCAGCATCCGGGACAGGGGTGTACGGATCGAGCTGGAGAAGAATATCCCCTCAGGAGCTGGACTCGGTGGTGGAAGCAGTGATGCCGCTGCTGTTCTCATTGGGCTTTCCAGGTTCTGGGATCTTTCATCAACCACCGGGTTCCTTGCTGATCTTGGCGCGCAACTCGGCTCCGACGTGCCCCTGTTCCTCTATCCCTCACCCGCTATTATCAAGGGGAGGGGAGAGGTTGTGCTCCCCATTACTGCTCGCTTTTCCGGGTATTTTGTCATTATCTATCCCGGTTTTTCAGTTCCGACAGCGTGGGCATATTCTAATTTCCGTTTGACAAAAACGTCTGACAAATATAGGATTTCTGCACTTTCCAAGGCCGAGGGGGGGGAACTGCGCCCGGACGACTGGAGCAGCCTTCTGGCTAACGATCTGGAGGCTGTCGTTATCCCGGAATATCCGGAGATCGCTCTTGCCAAAAAAGCGCTCTTGGAAGCCGGGGCAAGGGCAGCTCTGATGTCCGGCAGCGGTTCTGCCGTTTTCGGTCTTTTTGATGAACTGGAAACGGCCCGGAGGGCTGCAGAAAATATGGCCGTTTCGGGGGGTTACAGGGCTTTTACGGTCGAACCCCTCCTCTCATAACTACCGGGTCTGACAACTGAGGCTCATCAGGGAAAGGATGGTTCAAGATGAAAATAACAGACGTGAAGGTTTTCCCGGTGGATGAAGAGAAACTGAAGGCCTATGCGACCATAACCTTTGAGAACTGCTTCATAGTAAGGGACCTCAAGGTCATAAGCGGTAATAAGGGTTATTTCATCGCAATGCCAAGCAAAAAACGCAAGGATGGTACCTTTAGGGACGTCGCTCATCCACTGAACAGCGAAACAAGGAAGATGATCGAGGAGGCCGTTCTTGAAGTTTACGAAGGGGAAGTTGAATCCCTTGGATCGGCGCCCCCCGCTGCCGATGTAGACACCGCGGCAGTGACAGAGCCTGAAACCGTTGCCGAAGAGGAAGCAGTTCAGGAGACACCTTCCGAAGAGGAAGCAGCTCAGGAGACACCTTCCGAAGAGGAAGCAGCTCAGGAGACACCTTCCGAAGAGGAAGCAGCTCAGGAGACACCTTCCGAAGAGGAAGCAGCTCAGGAGACACCTTC
>DAOVVW010000206.1 GCA_030636965.1 Pseudomonadota bacterium
GAATCCAGTTGTCAGAATTCTGAGTGTTAACCACTGACTACTGACCACTGACTACCGTAGTTAATACACCTGAATACGGCGGCAGACCGACACTACTTCAGGAATTTCATAGCCTTTGCCCCGATATCGCGGCGGTAGTAGGCTCCGTCCCATTTAATAACATCGCAGGCCCTGTACGCCCTCTCGATGGCATCGGGTATATCGTCACCAAGGGCGGTCACTCCAAGGACTCTGCCCCCCGCAGTGACTATCTTCCCGTCCTTGAGAGCTGTTCCCGCATGAAAGACCTTCACTCCATCCATGGCGTCAGCTTCATCGATACCCGTAATTACCTTGCCAGTTTCATAAGAGCCCGGATAGCCTTCCGAAGCCATAACCACACATATGGATGGGCTGTCGTGCCAGTTAAGTGTGATCTCATCAAGCCGCTCATCCACGACCGCTTCCATGACCTCAACAATATCTCCATCAACTCTGACCAGGAGGGGCTGTGCCTCAGGATCGCCGTACCGGGCGTTGAATTCCAGTACACGAGCCTTGCCGTCCTCGATCATCAGTCCCGCGTACAGAACTCCTTTGTACGGCCTGCCCTCTGATGCCATAGCGTTAACGGTCCTGATCATCACCTCTTCCATTACCTGATCGAATATCTCCTTCGTTACAACCGGAGCGGGACTGTAGGCGCCCATCCCCCCCGTATTGGGCCCCTTGTCATCGTCGAAGATCGGCTTGTGGTCCTGTGACGTAGCCAGGGGAAGCACGTTCTTGCCATCCGAGAAGGCAAGGAATGATGCCTCCTCACCGGTGAGAAATTCCTCAATAACCACAGTGTCACCGGCATCGCCAAATCTTTTTTCCTCCATGATAATGTGGACAGCCTCGTCCGCTTCTTCCACCGTCTGACAGACGATAACGCCCTTTCCCGCGGCAAGGCCATCTGCCTTGACTACAATGGGGGCACCTACCTCTTTAATATAGGCTCTCGCATCGTCGGGACTGTTGAATACTTCGAAAAAGCCCGTGGGCACGTTGTATTTTGCCATGAGACGTTTGGTAAAGACCTTGCTGCCCTCTATCTCGGCAGCTTTCTTGCTGGCGCCGAAAATCCTCAGGCCCGCCGCCTCGAAGGCATCTACGATACCCATGGTCAGGGGAACCTCAGGACCTACTACTGTCAGGCCGATCCCTTCCTTCTTCCCGAATTCGACCAGACCGTCGATGTCCTCAACGTCGATGTCAACATTCTCCCCCTCGATGGCTGTTCCGGCGTTCCCCGGGGCACAGAACACCTTTTCCACCTTTGGTGCCTGATTCATCATCCACGCCAGACTGTGCTCTCTCCCCCCGCCTCCAACGATCAGAACTTTCATTTTTACCTCCTGTGTATAAAACGTCCAACGACCAACGTCCAACGACCAACGTGAAGATAGTGATCGTATTTAAAGTTCAATGCCTGCCAAGCCATAGCTGAAAGCGACGGCTGGTTCAACGTTTATCCAATTTCCAATCTCGAATCTCGAATTTCCAATCTCCAATGCTCTAATTTCTAATGCTCTAATGTCTAAAGTGCCTTATACCCGTAAACACCATCGACAGGCCATGTTCATTGGCAGCCTGGATGACCTCCTCATCCCTCATGGACCCTCCGGGCTGGATTATCGCCGTAACGCCGGCTTCCGCGGCGGCATCTATTCCGTCCCTGAAGGGGAAGAACGCATCGGAGGCAAGGACGGTACCCTCTATGGGAAGGTTGGCTTTCATCACTCCCAGTTTGGCGGAATCAACGCGGCTCATCTGGCCCGCGCCTACGGCAATGAGCTGTCCTTCTCTGGCATAAACTATAGCGTTGGATTTAACGTGTTTGCCCAGTATCCAGGCGAACCTGAGGGACGCCATCTCCTCAGGAGTAGGCTCCCGACTGGTGACCGTTTTCAGTTCATCTTCAATGAGGGTTATCAGGTCCCGGCTTTGTACGAGGTAACCGCCCCCCGCGCTGGAAACTTTCAACAAATTCACATCGGAAGAATTGTCGGCAAGGCCGGGCAGTTCCAGAAGCCTCAGGTTTTTCTTGGTCTGGAGGATCTTCATCGCACCGGGGCTGAATCCAGGGGCAATGACGGCTTCCTTGAAGCCATCAACGACACCGTTCGCGGTATTTTCATCCACTTCCCGGTTAAAACCTATAATTCCCCCGAAAGCTGACAGCGGGTCCGTTTCCATGGCTTTTTCGTAAGCGTCTACCAGGCCCCTCGATGAAACCGCTGCCCCACAGGGATTCGTGTGCTTGAGGATAACGCAGGCGGGATCTTCAAATTCCTTTACAAGGGCGAGAGCAGCGTCGAGATCCAGGATGTTGTTATAGGATAGTTCCTTACCCCAGAGCTGTTTTGCGTCCGTGAGGGCGGGTTCTTCAGATATCGGACCGCTGTAAAAGGCGGCCTGTTGATGGGGATTCTCGCCGTACCTCAGATCCTGTATCTTCTTCCCTCCAGCGACCAGAAGTTCAGGAAGACGGGCTTCATCCAGTTTCTGGCCGTTCTCATCCAGTCCGGACATATAGGCTGAGATGGCCGAGTCATACAGGCAGGTGTGAGAGAAAGCTTCCCTTGAAAGTGAAAGTCTGGTGGAAAAGGAGATCCCCTTCTCGTTTTTCATCTCGGTTAGTACTGTTTCGTACATTGATGGATTGACGATCACGGCCACAGAGGGGAAATTTTTTGCCGCGGCACGTACCATCGCGGGGCCACCGATGTCTATCATCTCGAGGGCCTCTTCAAGCGTTGTTTCTTCCTTGTCGATGGTCTCTGAGAAGGGGTACAGGTTAACGGCTACAAGATCAAACATCTTCAGGTCATGTTCTGCAAGCTCTTCCTTGTGAGATGCCTTGTCCTTTCTCGCCAGGATGCCTCCGTGGATCCGGGGGTTCAGTGTCTTGACCCTCCCATCCAGGATCTCCGGGAAACCCGTAACGTCGCTTACCGATATTACAGGTATTCCGGCTTCTTCCAGGGCTTTTGCGGTGCCCCCCGAAGAGACTATCTCTACTCCCATATCCGAAAGTGAACGGCAAAAGGGAACAAGTCCTGATTTGTCCCACACGCTCACAAGTGCACGTTTGATCTGAAGGGGGGGTGTTTTCATCTGACTCCTTTCCATGGTGTTGTTTTGATCTCGGAATTAGAAAAAGTAGTTTTACATGAGGTGTTCATGCGGGTCAAATTTATTTTGTATGGAAAGCTAAAATGAAAACGTTTCTTCTCACCACAGAGTCACAGAGGACACAGAGGAAAACCTTGGGCCTTGGGTTCACCACGGAGGCACGGAGTTCACGGAGAAATTCGAGATCTGGGGTTTTTACCACAGAGCCACAGAGGTTTGAGATAGGGAGGAGGGAAGAGGGGGATATCAGTATTTACTCCCCTCCCTTGACGGGAGGGGCAGGGGGAGGGTGATATAGTATACCCCCTCTCCTCGGTCCTCTCCCGCCAGGGGAGAGGAGGACTGAACCCCAAGCACAAGTTTTTCTCCGTGA
>DAOVVW010000122.1 GCA_030636965.1 Pseudomonadota bacterium
CATTCCGTCAACATTGGGCACCCTGCCTACTCCGATGAGTATCTCATCTACCGGAAGTACTATCTTCTCACTTCCGCACTCCAGGTGGAGCAGCTTTTCATTCCCTGTTTTTTCAACTTTCTTTATATTACAGCTCAGGACAAGCTGGACACCGTCTTTTTCGAAAGCCTTCTCTATGATCCTGGCCGCGTCCCGGTCCTCTCTGGGAAGAATCTGTGGCCCAACCTCTAAAATGTACACCTCACTTCCCAACCTCCTGAAGGCCTGCGCCAACTCGCACCCCAGGGGCCCGGCGCCTATTACAGCCAGGCGGCCGGGTCTTTGGGTAAGGGAAAATACCGTTTCGTTTGTCAGGAAACCGGCGTCTGCCAGGCCCTCCACCGGCAGCTCGAAAGCCCTCGCGCCGGTGGCTATAACAGCCTTTTTAAAGTTCAGGATTTTTCCATCCACTTCAGCACTATTCGGGCCGGCGAACTTCCCCTCTCCGATGAATACGTCCACTCCCAGTTCATCCCTGTAGCGTTTTGCCGAGTCATTAGTGCTTATCTCAGCCCTCAGTCTTCGCAGGCGCTCCATGACCGCGCCAAAATCCACTTCAACGCCATTCGGTACGCTGATCCCGAAGTCCCCAGCGTCCCTGATATCGGCCGCTGCCCTGGAGGACCGGATGAGGCATTTGGAAGGCACGCATCCCACGTTTAAGCAGTCTCCGCCCATAAGATACCTCTCGACAAGGGCTACTTTAGCGCCGACTCCGGCGGCTCCAGCTGCCGTGACCAGACCAGCCGTACCTGCGCCAATGACAAGCAGGTTATATTGCTTCGCCGGTTCGGGATTTATCCATTCTGCAGGGTGTACATTGGAAATCAGGGCCTGATTATGCTCATCATCGGGGATCAACTTTATCGCTTCACTCATTTTCGGACTCCTTAACGGAAATGTCCTGACGGGCCGTTTCGGGTTTGTCTTCCTTAAGTCTTTTCCGGGCAAGCCTTGTAAGGAGGATGATTATTGCCAGGATCATGGCAACGATTACCACCAGTATCCACGGAACCCTGCCCTGTGCTAACGCTTCAAGAATAGCCGCCGATCCAACAACGTATAATATCGTACCCGGAAGCATACAGACAGCGGACCACATTACGTATATCCGGAATTGCACCTTGGTCAGGCCGAATCCGTAGTTGAGGAGGTTGAAGGGAAATATGGGCACGAGCCTGGTGATAGCGACTATTATGTCTCCGTGCTTTTCGGTAAGGTCGTCCAACTTTCTGAATTTCTCATTACCCGCAAGCCACCCTTCAATGGACTTTCTCGCAAAGTAGCGGGAAACCAGAAAGGCCAGGCTGGCTCCCAGCGTGGCCCCAATGATGACAACGCCTACTCCCAGGAAGGGCCCGAAGAGGGCCGCTGCAATCACCGAGAATACTGAACCGGGAAGTGCCGCAACGGTAGCAGCGGCATATATGAAGATGAAAGCTATTGTTCCCAGGGGGCCGAGGGAGTTTATCCAGCCACGAAGCTGTCCCAGTTTTCCCGCAACGTCAAAGACCTGGGACAGGATTATGATCGCAACGACAACTCCCAGTAGAGCTATAGGCCGCCAAAGTCCATGTTTCTTCCCAACGCTGCCGGATTCTGTGGTCAAATTAACACCTCTTTAGCCCAGCCATGGTCGGCCATAGTTTATGAATAGATAAAAAGGCTTTCGTCAGGATCCAGGATCCACGAGCGCTCCACCGCAGGAAGAACCCGCTCCCGCAGTGCACCCGAAGCAGTGGCTCCCGGTTACTATCCTTCTGCTTGAGAGGATTGATGCATTAAATTTGTTTATGTGGTCGGGGGCGCCGTGATCAACCGAAAAACCCAGGGCAAGGTTGAAATCGCAGTCATACATGGTGCCGTCCCACCCGAAGCTGATCTGGTAGCGACACATAAGGTCGTCAACAGTCGTGGGATTGAAGGAGTTCCGAAGCAGTTCCATGTACTCTTCTTCCCTGTTCCTGAGCCTGAGATCTTCCTTAAAACGGCCGATGGGCATATTCGTAATAGTCAGGAGGTTGGTAAAACGCAGGTCGAAACGGGTCATGAGTTCTTTACGGTAGGCCTTTTCCAGTGCTGACTGGTCACCCGGCAGAAATGCGCCTCCCGGATTGTACACCAGGTTCAGCACCAGGTCAGGCTCCACCCCGTACCCTGTCCCGTTCAGTGCCTTTATGGCTTTGACACTCTTTTCATAGACTTGTTCACCCCTCTGGGCCTTGACGTTTTTTTCCAGGTAGCACGGCAGGGAGCCTACAAGCTGTATATCATTATCACGGTAATAATCTGGAAGGTCTTCCATCCCCGGCTCGGTGATCACAGTAAGGTTTGTTCTGACCTGAACTGGAAGACCTCTTTCCCTGAGGGCACCTACAAATCGCCTGAAATCAGGGTTCAGCTCCGGGGCCCCACCTGTCAGGTCCACTAGCCTGGGCCTTACGGTTTCAGCGGCTGAAATGATCATTTCCATGACCTGCCACTCCATTACCTCGGTCCTTTCGGGAGAGCAGTGAAGATGGCAGTGCTGGCACGCCTGGTTACAAACAAGGCCGAGGTTGACCTGAAAGTACTGTATTGTGCTGGCATATAATCCTTCTTTTGAAGAATCGGCCATTTTCCTTTCGAAATCGTTCATCATCGCTCCTCAGACATCCCCTTGTTTAAACACACCCTGTTGAATAGAGTTATATTACTGCACTCAAGCAGCATTGTTTCTGAGCCTGGCCTTCAACAGAGTCGAAAATAAAATTACCTGCAATATATTAGATTATAAGCCATGACCTGATAGAATCAAGTTATGCTGTTATGAAATATGCAGTTGAGATATAACATTTTTATCACGGTCATCCACAAGTTTTCAGGTGTAAACCGCCTTGAGTAAAACCGGGGCTATACTATGTGTTAGCTGGGGTTTAACCTGAACAGACAAATGAGAAGGATCTTACGTCTGTCCTTTCCATGCTGAGGACTACTGAAATGAGAGTTGCCGTAGCATCAGATCACGCGGGTTTTTCCATGAAAGAGGACCTGGTCGATTTCATCAGGACTCTGGGCCATCATGTCCTGGACATGGGAACCGACAGCCTGGAGCCTGTGGATTATCCTGATTTTGCCGAAGCTGTTGGCCTGGCAATTTCCGGGGGAGAGGCCGATCGGGGCATATTGGTATGCGGCAGCGGTGTCGGTGTTTCGGTAGCGGCAAACAAGATACCTGGCATAAGGGCGGGGCTTTGTCACGACACCTACTCTGCACATCAGGGAGTTGAGCACGATGACATGAATGTCCTAGTCATGGGAGCAAGGGTTATTGGGCAGGAACTTTCAAGGGAACTGGTGCAGACCTTCCTGTCAGCTCAATTCACCTCTGAAGAACGTCATCTCAGACGCCTGAAAAAGGTTGAGGCCATGGATGCAAAGTATCGGGGACCGAAGAGAGGTTAGAAAATGGGAAAAATCAAGAGAACTGTAGAACTGGGTCAGTCGATCTGGCTGGATTATATTCGAAGATTCTTCATCACTTCCGGTGACCTGCAAACACTGGTTGACAGGGGTCTGGGGGGCGTTACATCCAACCCCACGATCTTCGAAAAAGCTATAACCGGCAGTTCCGATTACGACGACGACCTCGTCCGATTCATGGTTGAGGGCAAATCGGACGAGGAGATATACGACGAACTCACCCGAACAGACATCGCGATGGCAGCGGATATTTTAAGCACTGTTTACAGAGGGACCCACGGCAAGGACGGATTTGTGAGCCTTGAAGTCAACCCGCTGTTTGCCATGGACACAGCAAGCACGATCGATGAGGCCAGGCGTCTTTTCCAGGCCCTGGATCGTCCAAATATCATGATCAAGATCCCGGCGACTCCTGAAGGTATCCCGGCTATCGAAGCTCTCATCGGCGAGGGTATAAACGTCAATGTCACACTGCTGTTCTCCATCAACCAGTATGAGGCGGCAGCCAGAGCATACATTGAAGGGCTCAAGAAACAGGCTGCAGGAGGGGCTGACCTGAGGATGATCGCCTCGGTGGCGTCGTTCTTCGTGAGCAGGGTCGACACAGCTGTGGACACCGAACTTGACAAGCTGGGCAAAAAAGATCTGCAGGGCAAAGCAGCCATTGCCAATGCCGGTGTTGCATACGGCCTTTTCAGGGAGATATTTTCGGGACCCGAGTGGGAGGAACTGGCCGGCAGGGGCGCAAGAGTGCAAAGACCCCTCTGGGCAAGCACCGGAACCAAGAACCCCGCCTATTCCGATACTCTTTACGTTGACACTCTGATCGCTCCAGACACTGTCAACACATTACCACCGGCTACCCTCCACGCCTTCGAAGAGCACGGTAAAGCTGCATTGTCCCTGGAAAAAAACATCGATGAAGCCCGATCGTTCCTGGAAGCCCTCAGCAAAGCAGGTGTGGACCTGGACAGGATAACAGGTGATCTTCTAGAAGACGGCATCGGTAAATTCGTTGATTCTTTTCAGTCCCTCATGGCCGGGATCACGAAAAAAAGAGAGCTCCTTTCAGGAGACAGGAAGAAATACGTTACCAGCCTTGGTGAGCACGAACCGGATGTCCATGAAACACTGGTCAGCTTGAAGGAAAACAGGATAATGACCAGGATCTGGGATCACGACCACACAGTGTGGAAGCCGGAACCTGAAGAGATAACCAACCGCCTGGGGTGGCTCAACAGCCCCGAGAACAGTAAAGGAGTAAGACGGCAGATCGACAAGTTCTCCGATGATATAATGCAGGAAGTTGTTACCCAGGCATTCCTTCTGGGAATGGGAGGATCAAGCCTC
>DAOVVW010000057.1 GCA_030636965.1 Pseudomonadota bacterium
AAGTTCCAGATATTTCCTGTTTTCAGAAGTGATTATCTCGAAATAGCTTGTTTCTATGAGAGTCCCTTCCAGTTCAGCGGATGCTTGAAGTGCCTGTTTTAACGTAACCGAACCACTTTCGATCTTTCCGGTTTCTCTTTTGACACGAGAGCAGAATCCCTCCAGGGTGGCAATATCAAAGTGATCGAGAATATTAAAGCCGGCAGGATTTTTTAGGAAGATCTGCTTTATTTTTTTAATAACTGTTACATGATCTTTTTCCTCCTCGGAGAGACCAACACAGAATTCATAGTGATCGGCAGTCAGTGTAGAGCAGGCCAGATAATACTCAGACATGGCCTTTTCGCAATCCTCCATTGCGTCAAAAAGGGAAAGAACCTTCATAATATTCTGGTCGTCCATTGCTATTGTCCTTCCCCTGTTTTTTGACGGCCTATGGTTTTGTCCACAGGCTCAGGTTCGATGAAAACACGCTTTACGTCAGGATGGGCGGCCTTGATCTCCCTGTCGAGTTCTCCAAGTATCCTTTCAACATCCCCGGCAGGAATATTGTCGTCGAAGTCTACACTCATGTTAACAAGGATAAATTCAGGGCCCATGTGCAGGGTCAGTACTTCGTTCACTGATTGTATACCGGAGAAGGAAAGCGCAAGCTTGCGGATGTTTTCAACAGTCTCGTTGTCAGCGCTTTCACCGATGAGCAGGCTTTTGGTTTCACAGGCGAGCCAGATGGCGGTTCCGGCTAGAATAAGTGCGATCACAATTGATGCAGCGCCGTCGTAGTAGGTCTTCCCGGTAATATGACCCAGCAAGATCCCTGTAAATGCAACAGCGATACCCAGCATTGCTGCGGAATCTTCAAAGAAAACAACAAACAGGGAGGGGTTTTTACCCCTCCTGACGGCCTGGATATAACTCAGGTCGCCCTTGGACCTGGCAAGCTCGCGCCTGGCCATCATCCACGCAATGCCTTCAAAGACCATGGCGAAGGCAAGGACGATGTAGTTTACAAATGGTCTTACCATGGGTCTCGGATGAAGCAGGTGATGTACGCCTTCGTAAGCGGATATTCCGGCACCGGCGGCGAAGATGAGAATAGCTACTATGAAACTCCAGAAATAGATTTCCTTTCCGTGGCCGAAGGGAAAATTTTCGTCTGCCGGCTTCTGCGCCCTCTTGAGACCGTAAAGGAGAAGGACTTGGTTTCCGGTGTCCACCACGGAATGGATTCCCTCGGAGACCATGGCGGAGCTGCCAGTGATCAGAGCGGCGCCGAATTTGGTGATCGCGATGAGAAGATTACCAAAAAAGGCAGCGATGATAACCTTTCTGGTACCCGAGGACATAATTCATTCTCCTTGGAAGCTTGTGATATAGCAGGAAACTTAACACTCCGAACAGGCCACGTACAAGACATATAAAGATTTTTCGGTTAATCTCCACATTAGGTAGTTGGATTTCTATTCATATGGCCGGGCTTATGGTGTAATCACTCGGCTGCGCGTGAGGCCAGCTTCGCTTCGTGATTTACCAAAACCCCGGCCTGATATATATTCATCCAGGGTTCCTGTAAAAGGCCTTGAAGCGAAGCGCGGAAGGCGTTGCGAAGCCGAAAGGCCATTAACAGGAACCCATTCATTATGTGTTGACTAAAACATTTGGAGACAATCCCCCAAAAGAAAGGGATGAGGAGGCACTATTTGAAAGGGATAATGACAGTTACCATAAACCCCGCAGTTGACAAGTATGCATCTGTCCCAAACGTAGAACCGGACAGAAAGCTCAGATGCACACCTCCTCGCTTCGAACCAGGTGGCGGGGGTCTGAACGTTTCTCGGGCAATAAAGAAACTGGGAGGCACTTCGAGGGCCGTCACGGCTGCCGGTGGTGAAATGGGCAGAATGCTCCTTGAACTCCTGGAGGAGGAGGGGATTGAAACTACCTCCATAGCTGTACAGGGACAGACAAGGGAAAACCTGACACTTTATGAGGAGTCAACCAGCCATCAATTCCGGTTTGGAATGCCAGGGCCCTCTGTTTCCCGGGATGAATGGGAAATGCTTCTGGACGAAGTGGAATCCGCAAAGCCGGCACCCGATTATATTGTGGCAAGCGGAAGCCTGCCCCAGGGTGTGCCTGATGATTTCTATTCAAGAGTTGCGGAAATCGCCAGCAGGTCAGGCAGCAAAATGATCCTTGACACATCAGGAGCCGGACTCAATATATCTCCTGGTGCGGGCATTTACATGATAAAGCCAAACATGAATGAGCTTGAGCATCTGGTTGGAGGGAAGCTGGAAACACTGGAGGAGATTGAATCAGCCGCATACGGGGTAGCGCGTGACGCTAAATGCCGGATACTGGTGGTTTCACTGGGCCCAGAGGGTGCCTTACTGGTAGGCGAGGACGGACCTGAGTTGATCAGCGGGCCCCGTGTTGAGACTGTCAGCAGTATAGGAGCAGGAGACAGCATGGTGGCGGGGATCGTGATGAAGCTGGCTCAGGACCATCCGGCAAGAGAAGCAGTAAAATTCGGAGTAGCCTGCGGCGCGGCAGCAGCCATGACTCCCGGCTCAGAGCTGTGCCGAAAAGAAGACGCATTCAAACTATACAAGGGAATGCTAACATAATGATAGCATGCGGTACTTATTGTTATCATTGCCGCTGAATGTGAGATCACAGCGTATTCAAATTAGATCAAAGGAAGCTGATCCATGTCATTGCTGTGGGCAAAACTCGTCTTCCCTTGTAATATAGAATTAAATGACTATAATGCCCCCTCACACTCAATCAAGGAGGTCTCACAAATGCAGGTCAAAAAGGATACGATAGTTACGTTTGATTATACTTTGAAAGACGAAGGGGGTAATGTGATCGACTCTTCAAAAGACCATGGCCCGCTCAGCTACGTGCATGGTTCCGGGAACATTATACCCGGTCTTGAAAACGGTCTTGAGGGTAAGTCCGCAACCGACTCCTTTGCGGTTACTGTGTCACCCGAGGAGGGTTACGGTGAGAGGGATGAATCCCTGACGCAGGTTGTAGACAGGGAAGTCTTTGGACTCGAGGGTGAGCTCGAGGCGGGAATGCAGTTTCAAGCCCCTACCGAAAACGGGGTTATGGTAGCTACTGTAGTCAATATCGACGGTGATGATATTACTGTTGATGGCAATCACCCTCTGGCTGGAATCCAACTCAATTTTGATGTCACCATCGTTGACGTGAGGGAAGCAACGGCTGAAGAGTTGGATCATGGGCACGTCCACGGAGAGGGAGGCTGCGGACACTAGAGGTCAGAGTAAGCTCAGTCCCGGATTACTTTCCAGAAACTATTCCCTGCTTCAGGATCCCCGGGGAGATCATCCATTTCAGCAGCCAGTTTCCGGCTGCTCCTTCCAGACATACCGCCGTAGCCACGTCGAATTCCAGAAGCTGAACTTCAGGGTTCCAGGTAAGAAGCAGGGATGCAAGCCTGGAAAGATGCGGCAGGTGCCCTACCAGCATGGTGTCCCTCTCCTGAGTTGAGAGCCTTTCAGACCAGATACCCGGATCAGCCATTGGATCGAGTCCGTCGCTCTGAATTACCTCAGGTGACTGTGCCAGAGCTCTGGACAGGATAGATGCTGTCTGGGATGCCCTTGCCTTGCCGCTGTGGTGAATAGAGCCGACGCTCATTTTGAAATTGGCAGCGATAAATTCCGCCAGATCTTCGACTTCAAGAACCCCCTTCCCTGATAGATGTCTTTTCGGGTTTTCTTCCCTGCTGAGAGCTTCACCGTGCCTAACGAGATAAATCAGCATTTTCCTGTGCCCTTCCCTCCTGTCAGATGATCAGGGTCAACATCCAGAATAGTCCAATGGCGATAAAATATCAGAGGTGTTGGTTGTAAAGTGGGGACAGTGATCCGTCCTGGCTTGAATACACAGACTAAATGTGCAAATTTAGTCCACCACTGAAGATATACCTTTATTATGTCATGATAAATCATCCTGTAAAATTGCAATCGCAATTGATATAATCCACAGCTTGAGCCTGAAGAGATACTATAATCCATCAACTCGATAAATACGGAGGAGGTCTAGAGTGAAAAAGTTACTGGTATTAGCGTTTGTTCTGGTGATTGCAGCAAGCTGTGCAGTGCAGCCTGGGCAAAAAAGCTACACGGTTTCCGTGAATCAGATCGTAGAACATCCAGCTCTGGATGCCGTGAGGAATGGTTTTCAGGACACCCTGAAGGAAAAGGGTTACGATATTAAATACAATGTCCACATAGCCCAGGGTAATATCTCTACGGCCAACCTGATCGCCCGCCAGATACTGGGTGAGAAGCCTGATCTTGTGCTGGCGATTGCCACCCCGACAGCGCAGGCGTGCGCCCAGGTGATCAAGAAAATCCCTATCCTGATCACTGCTGTAACTGATCCTGTGGGAGCGGGTCTGGTGGACAGCCTGGAGAAACCGGGAGGTAATATTTCAGGGATGACTGACATGAGCCCGGTGGACCGACAGGTGGATCTCATCAGGGAATTTATACCTGGCATTAAAAAGCTGGGGATCATATATAATTCCGGGGAGTCAAATTCCATCAGCATATTAAAGGTTTTAAAAGAGGTCTCCTCTGCCCGTGGCATTACTGTCGAAGAGGCGACTGTTACTAACTCAAGCGGGGTCACTCAGGCGGCAAAAAGTCTTGTCGGCAGGGTCGAGGCTATTTACATCCCCACTGACAACACTGTCGTTTCTGTATTTGAGGCCATAACCAAGGTCGCCGCGGAAAATGACCTGCCTCTTTTTGCGGCCGATGTGGATTCGGTTCCCAGGGGGGCAGTTGCGGCTCTGGCTATAGACTATTACAGGATGGGCCGTCAGACTGGTGAAATGGCAGCAAGAGTCCTGGGGGGAGCCGACACGGCGACAATGCCGGTTGAGACCCTGAAGGATCTGAAATTGTACCTGAACCTGAAATCAGCAGCTGATATGGGCATCAGCGTGCCCGATTCAGTACGTAAAAGAGCCGACAAGATAATCGAGTAAACAGGTATCTATCAACCTGTCCGGTCAATCAGGGGGACGTTATCTTCATCGTACCCTCGATCGTTACTAGAGGCTTTCTCAAGAGATGACCTGGTACGCTTTTTCGGGGGCATTAGAGCAGGGATTTGCCTACGGCCTGATGGTCCTTGGGGTCTATTTGACTTTCAGGATCCTTGATTTCCCGGACCTGACCGTTGACGGTAGCCTGCCCCTGGGCGCAGCTGTGAGTGCTGTGGCCATTACAAAAGGCATCGATCCTTACATATCTCTCCTCCTGGCTCTCGCGGCGGGTTTCGTTGCCGGCATGGTAACCGGCATTCTCAATACCAAGTTCAAGATACTGCATCTTCTTGCGTCGATCCTCACCATGATCGCCCTTTATTCAATAAATATACGGATAATGGGAAGGCCGAATATGACTCTCCTGGGAAAGAGTACTATTCTCGACCCCTTTTATGCCCGTGGTATGGAGGCATCCATCGCAGCGCCTATTCTGTTCGGTGGTATATCCCTCCTGGCGGTGGGCTTCCTGATGTGGTTCCTCCATACAGAGGTGGGCCTCGCAATTCTTGCAACCGGGGACAACAAACAGATGATAACCAGCCAGGGAGTCAATACTCACAACGTCATAATCTTCGGCGTAGGGCTCTCGAATGCCCTGGTGGCTCTTTCAGGCGCCATGATCTGCCAGAATCAGGGCGCTGCGGATGTAAATATGGGAGTCGGAACCATCGTGGCAGGCCTGGCATCGGTGATCATAGGTGAGACAGTGGTCGGAGACAGGAGCATTAAAAGGGCGGTGATCGCTGCTCTCATGGGGTCCATTATCTACAGGCTTGCTATAGCTTTTGCCCTGGGGCTCAAGCTGGGTAAATTCTCCTTTTCCCCCAGTGACCTTAACCTGGTCACAGCTCTCCTGGTAGTGGCCGCTTTAACCTTGCCGAGAGTCAGGCAGAGGCTCAGAATCTGATGATCTCTATGGGCGACATCACAAAATATTTCCACAGAGGTAGCATCAATGAGATCCTGGCCCTGGAAGGTGTTTCTCTGGATGTAAAAAAGGGTGATTTCATAACTATAATCGGCTCCAACGGGGCCGGGAAATCTACCCTCCTTAACTGTCTCGCCGGCTGCTTTCCTCCTGACTCCGGATCAATTTCAGTGGATGAAAAGGACGTTACTGCCTGGCCCGAGCACAAACGGGCCGGCTTTATCGGCAGG
>DAOVVW010000175.1 GCA_030636965.1 Pseudomonadota bacterium
ACAACTAACCACTAACAACCAACAACTATTTCTTACCATACACATAATTCCCGATTCTGCGAGCATTACCCAACTCCTCCTCCGACATAGGCCCATCCTCCAAAGCCTCCAGTCCTCCCGCCAGTTCCAGAGCACTCCGCGGACCGATCAGGACAAGATCTACAGAGGGGCTTGAGAGGGCAAATCTGTAACAATCCGCCGCAGACATGGGACTCTGCCCGGGAGGCATTTTCCTTTCCGAGAGGAGCTTACCCCAGCATGTTGTGGTGTAGGCCATAATGCCCGGCGGACTCTGATCAGGGATATAAGGAAATATGTCTTTTTCAGCTCCCCTGTGGGCTGCGTTGTAACGAAGCATGTAAATATCCACCGGCAGATCTTCTCTGCCGACCAAACTTCCAATAAGAGAGCGGTTGTGAGAAGAGATTGCGAGATACCTGACCTTGCCCTCTTCCCTCAGCTTAAGTGCCGACTCCAGCATCCGCCCTCTGGGAACACCACCCATCCAACCCAGGATCAGGATGTCCGCATGATCGATCCCCAGTTTTTTCAGACCGCTTTCATGTTTTCTTCTGGTTAGAAGCCCCGATTTGTCGTATGTCTGGAAGGCAATGACCATCTGGTCCCTTTCACTGGGCACAAGATCTCTCAGGGCCTTCCTCATCTCAGCATGACGCCTGGACCCCCAGTAAAACGTATTGATCCGACTTTCATGATAAGCCTTCTTTATAGCCTCTGCGGGAACACCGTAGGAGGCGGCGATTCCCAGACGGCTGACCTTCAGGTCGGTCTGTCCAAGAGCTACATGATCACGGAAATCTCGAGACATATTCTCTCTCATGAAATTGAATTCCGTTGTCAGAATTCAGTTGTCAGAATAACTGCACTGCAACTACATGATGAATAAAATTATAATTCACTCTAAACCACAATTCTGTATTCTGACTACTGACCACTGACTCCTGCTCGCTTTACCATATCCCTGAGCCAAAAGTGTATCGGGGCCATGTTGCTGAAGCTCTCATAACAGTAATCCACAAAAACGGACGTACTCAGTTCCTTCGGAATCGGTGTCATCTCCCAGGCCGTCAACCCGTTGTGCAGCAGTAACTGGGCGTTTTCGTGATCCGGCTCAAATCCCCTGGGTACTCTCTTATAGTGCTGGACACCGACTACATAGTCCTCCGATACCTCATTAACCGCCTCTGCCAGAACAGCTCCGTGCTTCGGGTGGACAGCTGATTTGCGGTATTCATCCAGCAGAGGTTTCGAAAAACTGTAAATACCAACTCCCAACATGAGATCAGGAGGTTCCAGGTGGACATAAAAACCCGAACACTCCTTTTTGGGCCCCTCCCCCTCCCACAGGAATATACCCAGATGGGCCTTGTAGGGAGTCTTGTCTTTGGAAAACCTGATGTCACGGTAGATCCTGAAAATCGAACCGTCAACCCTCGGATCTGCGATTATTCCCGGAGCCAGCTTCATAAGTTTCTGGCCCATCGCCTCAACGAACGCCCTTGCTGGTGCGATAACCACACTTTCAAACTCAGGTTTGTTCTCCGCAAACCACGCCTTATTGTTATTTCTGGAAAGATCTTCGAAAAATTTCGCCGTTTCTTCAGGAAAACCGCTAAACTTTTTCATCCTGCACTCCTGTTTTACTTAACTTTCAACCTTCGACTTTCAACTGAATCTATCAACGAATATTCGACCTCACCAGATCCAGTTCAACGAAAACAGGTTCTTCCAGGCAGTTAGGATAGAGGGTCTTCACCCATTTGGACATATGAGGAGTGGACCGGTGAGACTCCTCAGCTTCTTCGTTTTGGAAAGTCATTATATGGAAGAAGGACAGATCGTCCTTTCCCCTGACAGACTCGTATACCAGGGTGCCGGGCTCATTGTCTTTGACAGCATCTACGAACTCTTCAACAGCGGTGATTACTTCTTGAAGTTTGTCTTCTTTCACTCTGTATAGTGCCATGATGTGTATCATTTTGTTCCTCCTAGAGTTTAATGCAATCATGCCCAAGACGGGTTTTTGTCTCGACACGTTCCATAGTAGTTGAGAGCAAGTTGTTAGTGATTAGTTGATAGTTGATAGTTATATGTGGAGTCACTAATTCTTTTACTAACAACTAAATTAGAACATCCCCATCAGAACCATTATACCCATCGCCACGAAAATTCCCGGCAGCAGATTGCCCACCGGGATCTTCTTTATCCCCAGCAGGTCCAGGCCAATGCTGAAAATCAGCAGCCCACCCACGGCGTTCATCTCGCTGATGACTGGTTCCGTGAGGAGCCCTTGCACCGAGACCGCCGCCAGGGTCAGGGCACCCTGGTAGAGGAGTATCGGGATGACTGAAAAGATCACACCTATCCCGAGGGTGGAAACCAGTACTATTGATGCTGTCCCGTCCAGAGCAGACTTGGCATAAAGGATCGTCGGCTGTCCGCCCAGCCCGTCCTGGATAGAGCCCATAACCGCCATGGCGCCCACACAGTAAAGAAGACTGGCGGTAACGAATGCCTCAGCGATATCGCCTGCATCTGTAAACTTCTCCTGAAGCCTCTTCCCGAAAGCCTCAAGCCTCTCCTCTATCCTGAGCGCCTCTCCTATGATACCTCCAAGTACCAGGCTTCCAATGAGCACCAGGGGCTGATTAGTTTGGAAGGCCAGCTGCAGCCCAATGAGAATAACCGCCAGGCCAAGACCCAGGACAAGGGTCCTGTGCACCTTCTCAGGCAGGAGGTGACCGAAAAAGAGACCGAGCAAAGAACCCGCCACAACCGCGGCAACATTAACTATTGTCCCCAGAAGAGGAATTTTACCCATTATCTATCCTCATCAAAGTCTAACTACTGCCGGTCTTGCTGGCCCTTTTTCCAATCCTCTCCCAGTCTTTTGTGATCAGGAAGCTTTCATCCATCTCGGAGACCATTTTCCCAAATGCCCCCATTGGGAGAGCGAAGGACAGGACATTTTCGTCCACGTAGGGCCTGGCGGATGTATCGAACATCCCTATTACCGACCTCGGCCCCTCCCTCTTGCCCTCTAAAAGGGGGTAGTTGATAATGCTCCCGCATCCCGATGTAAATGGGGCTATTACACAGAAACGATCAGCTGAATTGAATCCCGCCAGATTAAAGAGGCCGGAGAGGATGTCGGGTGTGGCATAAAATATAACCACCCTGGGGTCTTCACCATCCTCCAGCTTGTCCCATCTCTTGAATATGATGTACTTTCCTTCGGATTTGGAATCGGGAGAAGTCTTCATATACTCGTCGACCAACTCGGGAGTTTTTTTGAGCCTTAAGCCCTCCGATTTTCCCTCAATTCCGCATGAGAGGAAGTACCTGAAATTTTCGCTGTACTCGACAGGGTATCCCGATGCCCTTACCCCACCCATACAGCCGATGTTGTCCTGTGTGAAGGTAACTGTTTTACCCTTCCTCACCGGATTTAACTGGGCGATCATGCACGTCCATCCCTTTTTCTTTACCGCATGCTCTGCGTATTTTTCTTCATCGGAATAGAAGAAAACGAATGGAAGGTCGGCGCCCTTGAAATACCGCGCCCATTTTATCTGGAACTCTTTTTGCAATTCTGTATTCATCTGTTCAATCACTCCTCATGGCACTGTGTTCAACAAGGCGCGGTGTTCAACGTTCAATGTTTAACGTTCAACGTCACCCAGTGTAAGGCAGCTTTAGACAATGACACTTTATTTACATAGAACCTTGAACATTGAACTTTGAACGTGGAACCTGGACTTGTCAGCCCAAAAGCCCCTTCTCAATAATTCGGGCCAATTTACGGTACCCCTCCGTATTGGGATGCGCCGCATCCAGGAGGTATTTGGAAGCATTGAGACCGCCGGCTTCTTTGTTAACATCTATGAGCCAGATAC
>DAOVVW010000035.1 GCA_030636965.1 Pseudomonadota bacterium
ATAGCTCTTGCCATGGCAGGAACCATTGTCCTGGGAGTTCTCCCGGGCGGGGTGCTGGAAGCGGCTCGTTTGTCTGTGATGTCCCTTCTGTAAGATAAAATCCTTTTTCACCACAGAGTCACAGAGAACACAGAGGAAACCTGATCTTGGGGTTCAATCAAACTAACAACTAACAACAAACAACTTCCAACCGGATTTATCCAATTTCCAATCTCTAATTTCCAATGCTCCAATTTCGATTCTCGATTCCTTAACTTGACTCAAGTCAAGTACAGCCTGCTATACTTAAGTTTATCTAAAAAAGGCGATCCACACCGGATTGCTGGGAAAAGGAGAAAGGGTGGTCGACAGCTCTGTTCCTGCATCACCCTGACCGGTCTGCTTAGGGGATAGTCCGGCCATCCAGCGAACGTCATAACGGGCATTGGATAACCCAAGAGAGGATTCATGCGCAGTTTCGACATTGTAATTCCCGACTATCATTTCTGGAGGCAGAATATTAAATGCCAGACGGGTTGCCCCGTGGATACGGATTCCAGGGGTTACGTGATGGCCATTTCCGCCGGAGATTACGAGAAAGCCTACTGGATCGCCAGAATGCCCAACCCCTTTGCCTCCATCTGCGGGAGGATATGCAGCGCACCGTGTGAGCTGGCGTGCCGCAGGAAGGATATCGATGCTCCTATCTCCATCAGGGCTCTGAAGGGATTCGTAACTGAAAAGTTCGGTGCAGAAATATACTCCGACAAAGAGAACTTTGCCGAGAACTTCAAGGAGAGATTCAAAAGGGAGGGCTCAGGGATCGTGGGTATAGCAGCGAACACCGACCTTCCCGTATCCATTATCGGTGCCGGACCTGCAGGCCTTTCCTGTGCCCACGACCTTGCTCTTATGGGGTACAAACCGGTTGTATACGAGATGGAAAAAGTGGCAGGAGGAATGGCCATCATGGGGATCCCGCCCTACAGGCTGCCACGTGAGGTGATCCAGGCGGAAATAGACGCAATAGCTTCACTGGGCGCCGAGATCAGGTTGGGGGTGTGCATTGGCAGGGACGTTTCCTTAGACACACTGATGGATGAGTCCGCAGCGGTACTCCTTGCCGTGGGGGCAAAAAAACCCGTTATTCTTCCCATTGAAGGCGCCAACGCAGAAGGGGTTTCGGGAGGAGTGGATTTCCTTGCCGACGTATTTACGGGCAAAGAGGTAAAGATCGGTTCCCGGGTGGTGGTAATAGGCGGCGGCAACGTGGCCTACGATGTGGCAAGGACTGCTGTAAGGCAGAGCGGCGCAGAGTCAGTTACCCTGGTATGCCTCGAGAAAGAAGACGAGATGCTTGCGGACATCCTGGAGATCGAGGAGGGCGCAGAGGAGGGTGTAGAGAAAATAAACAGCTACGGCCCGGCCAGGATCAATTCGGATGACATCGGAAAGGCCGTATCGGTCACATTCAAACGATGCATATCAATGTTCGACTACGAGGAAAGGTTCGCACCCAGGTTCGATGAGTCGGACGTTGTGACTATCCCTGCCGACACGGTTTTCTTTTCAGTGGGACAAACCTTTGATCACACCTTCCTGGAGGGAAGCGGAACCGATCCCGGCATCACCGACAGGGGTACTGTAGATGTTCCCGAAGGCGAAGTTGCCACTTCCGTTCCCGGTCTCTTCGCAGCTGGAGACCTTGCCTACGGTCCCAGGCTGGTAATAGATGCCGTTGCCAGCGGAAAGAAAGCAGCCCTTGCAATACACGACTATATCTCTAAAAAGAGCACTGGGATCAGAGTATCCGAAGACCACACTGTGACCTACGAAAATGAAGTATCGCAAGACATCGTACATCACCCCAGAGATTTCGAAAAGACCCGAAGAAGGTCAGTGCCCACGGTCAACCCATCCGTGAGAGTAAAAGAGCTCAATATGCTGGTGGAGACCGGGTTTACCAATGACATGGCCGAAGAGCAGGGAGGCAGGTGCCTTAACTGCGCAGTAAATACGATCTTTGACAGTGAACTTTGCATTCTCTGCGGAGGGTGCGCAGATGTCTGTCCAGAGTACTGCCTGAGGCTTGTGAGCCTTGAACGTATCAGGGGTGATGAAACCCTGACGGAGCTTTACCGGAACAGGTACGGCAGCGATCCGGAAGGCAGCGGGTCTGCGATTATTAAGGACGAGGACAGATGCATCAGGTGCAGCCTGTGTGCGAAAAAATGTCCTACTGACACAATAACGATGGAGCGGTTTGTTTTCAGGGAGGCTGTAACTGATGAGTGGGGAGACTCAAGGTAAAAGGAAATTTTCCAGGCGCGATTTCCTGGGCCTGGCTACCATATGGGCGGCTGTAATATCCGGCTTTACGGTTCTGGCCGGAGTCTTTCGCATGACGAAGGCCAACGTCTATTACGAAGACTCCAAGAAGTTCAAGATAGGAAAGCCCGAGGAGTTTCCTATAGGAACGGTCAAACAACTGGATGAAAAGAGGGTCTTCATCTTTGCTAGTAATGATGGACTCCATGCCATAACAAGTGTCTGTACTCACCTTGGGTGCATCGTCGCTGCCACAGATTGGGGTTTTCAGTGCCCCTGCCACGGGTCGCAGTTTAACAGCGACGGAAAGGTTATAGCCGGACCGGCCCCGAGACCTCTTCCGTGGCTTGAAGTGAGCAGACACGTAGATGGTAACCTCATGGTTGACGCGAGCAAGGAGGTCAAGCCCGGGACCAAGGTCAAGATTTATCTTTGATAGGATCGCAAAAAGTCCGTTACCGGCTTTTTGCTCCTCGGAAAGCGAAAAGCGTCGTTTCCGCTTTCCTCACGGATAAACAACTTGCGTTGCAAGTTATTTATCCGGGCGCCCCTTATGGGCGCGGTGTTGATAGGGTCGCAAAAAAGTCCATCCATGGCTTTTTACTTATTTAGGAAGGAATGATGGAAAACTCAAAAGAGACCGGAATAAAGAAGCTCCTTGAGAACATTAAAAAGCTCAAGAGTTCAATGGCGGCTTCCTACATCCGGGAAGGCAAGCCCGAATCCGATATGTCCAGGGCTGCCGTTATGTTCAACAATTTCTTCCTGCATTTTCAGGGTGTAAAGACCCACCTGAATACCCTCAGGCCCACCTATACATTCGGATTAGGTTTGATCGCCCTCTTCCTGCTGGTATTCACAACCATCTCCGGCTTCCTCCTCATGATCTATTACAATCCCTCCATCGAACATGCCTACAATACTGTGAAAGACATCAGGTACGTCGTCTTCGGGGGAGACCTGACAAGGAACATCCACAAGTGGGCAGGCGAGGGGATGCTGATTTTCGTGATCCTTCACATGGCAAGGGTCCTTTACACCGGTTCCTACAAGAGGGGAAGGGAGTTTAACTGGGTTATCGGCATCGTTCTTCTGTCTCTCACCTTCGTGCTGAACTTCACCGGCTACCTCCTTCCCTGGGATCAACTCTCCTACTGGGCCCTTGTAATTGGTTCAAATATTGCTCAATCTCCCAAAGAGATCACGGACATTCTCGGTATAACCAAATTTTTCGATATTGGTGGATTTCAGAAGGAACTGCTCCTTGGCGGAACGATACCCGGCAAGGAAACACTCACCAGGGTTTACTTCCTGCACATTATGCTACTCCCTCTCTTCCTCTTCACTTTTTTGGGCGCCCACTTCTGGCGGGTGCGCAAGGACGGCGGGCTCACGAAGCCGGATGACTTTGTACCCTCAATCTCCCCGGAAAAGATGGGCGGCATTTTCACGACCCACAAGACATATGGCCTCATGGCTCTTGCCAGGGGAAAAACGCCTGCAGTGGACAGGGATGTGGAAAACACGGTTCTTTCCTGGCCGCACCTGCTAAGGGCAGAAACTGCGGTATTCATGCTGACGCTTGCAGGGGTCCTCATCTACTCATACTTCGTCAGCGCTCCTTTAAAAGAGCTTGCAGCTCCCCTGATACCGGAAAACCCTGCCAAGGCACCATGGTACTTCCTTGGGCTCCAGGAACTGGTCTCGTATTCGGCGTTCATGGGTGGTATTGCCCTGCCGTCCCTGGCCCTGTTGGGCCTGGGTCTCATCCCCTACCTGGACAGGGAGCAGGACCACGTGGGGGTCTGGTTCTCCAGCAGGCAGGGACTATATGTGACCATAACGTCCTTTATTGTTGGAACCGCGGTACTCATAGGCATACTGGTTATAGTCATCAATTTCGGGTGGTTCAGAAACTGGTGGCCCGATGTACCCCAGGTGCTCATCACCCTTGTAAATCCCGGGACCATCTGGGTGGCCTTTACCATTGCCTGGTCGGTGCTGGTAATAAACCGGACGGATTCAACCAGGATGGGGGCCCTTGCCCTGTTCACCCTCTTCCTCCTGAGCTTCCTGATCCTGACCTACGTGGGAACCGAGCTCAGAGGTCCTAACTGGGAATTTTACTGGTCAAGATCACAATGGCCGGTGCACTAGGAGAGAGAAGCAGATGTATCAGAGGTTCTACACAGCTCTGCTGATCGTTTCATCCGTGGCCCTCTTTATTTTCACCCTGATGGCGGGATACAGAGAGATAACGCCGGATTACAAGAGCTACAAATCCGAGTACAGGGATCTTTTCAGGAGTAAGGCCACCGGGGAATTCATGAAGAAAAAGGCAGAATCCATCGATTTTTCAGTTCAGCAGGTATACTTGGGAAAGCTCAACAGAATCGACAGATGTATTAACTGCCACCTCGGCGTGGAAAATCCCCTCATGGAAGATGCTGAGGTGCCATTTAAAATGCACAGCGGAAACTACCTGGAAACTCACCCTGTAGCCGAATTCGGATGCACTGTATGCCACTACGGACAGGGGCGTGCGACAAACGCCGAGGATGCTCACGGAACAGACCGTGAAACTCACTGGGACTGGCCCATCCTGCCCTTGAAATATATCGATAGCGCCTGTGCCCAATGTCATGACCAGGAGATGCTGGCCGAAAACGGTGCAGACAGGGTGCTGAGAGGCGAAAAGCAGTTTGTGGAAAAGGGATGCCGCGGTTGCCACAAAGTAAATGGCATAGGTGGTGTTCTAGGCAAGGCGCTGGACGGGATCGGTACTCAGCCCAGGGCCTATTTCCCCATGAGGTATGTGCAGGGCGATAAAACAGCATACACATGGCTGAAAGAGCATTTCGACGATCCAAGATCTATCGTGCCTGAGAGCGAGATGCGGATCGTCCTCCTCAAAGATGAGGATGCCGACCTGCTCACGACCTACATTCTCACTATCAGGGCAGATGAAATGCCCCGGGATTACAGGAGGATCAGGACTGGGACTCAAGAAGTGCCTGGCGGGGAAGAGCTCTACAAGATGTACTGCATTGCATGTCACACAACCGGCAAATACAGCGTCTACGACGAGATCTTCAAAAGAACAATCCCGGCTATTATGAATCCGACGTTCCTGAGGGTTGCCGACGACAATCAACTCAGGAGATTCATTGAAGATGGCCGGGCCAATACCCAAATGACGGATTGGAAGGAAGATGCGGCAGGTCTTACCGATGATGAGATAGGCAGGATTGTTGAGTTCCTGGCCAAAAGCAGGCCTGCGAAGAGAGGTAAACTTTTCGGGCGATCCATATTCGATGGAGATACAGCTCGGGGCCGGGATATTTACGAAACAAGGTGTGCTCTTTGCCACGGCGAAGATGGTATGGGAGGCAAGAATCGGCTGGGGATCAGCCTTGTCACCCCTGTCGTAAAGGAAGCCGATCCTGAGTTCCTCCTTCAAACGGTAAGGGATGGACGGGAGGGAACTCCCATGATCCCCTTTGGCAGCAGCGGGATTAATCTCAGTGATCAGGACATCCTGGATGTGGTTGGTTATGTGAGAACAATTAAGCCGACAGCGTCGCCCAAAGAGTGAGATACAGTATGAAAGTGGACTGTCGAAACCGAGCTTATTATCCTTAATGACTTTGCAAACAGTCATCAAGGCGCCCATTTAAGGGCGCCCAAATCAATGACTTGCATAGCAAGTTGTTGAGTTGTGAGGAAAGTGAAAATGACACTTTTCGCTTTCCGCGGAGTAAAAAGCCATGGATGGACTTTTTACGACCCTATCAATATTATGAGTAAATTTTTCATAAAATTGATTTTTATTACAGCGCTGATTATCCCGATGGTGTTCTTGTGTGCTGTACCGTCCTCTGCCCAGGATGACGAGGAGGACTACGAGGCTGTCCTGGAGCTGGGGCAGAAGGTATATGAAGTCCGCTGTGCTCTTTGCCACGGTGTCAAAGGTGACGGCAAGGGGATTGTAGGTGTCATCAGAAGGGCAGAAAAGATCGGCAGGGTAATAGAAACCCACGCAAGAGACCTCACCCTGGGACTGTTCAGATTCCGCACGACTCCAACGGGTTGCCTGCCGGATGATGAGGATCTCATGAATATTATCTCGAGGGGCATACTGATCTCTTTCATGCCCTCCCACGAGAAACTACCTCTGGTTGAAAGAGAGGCCCTGGTAGAGTATGTAAAGTTCTTTTCGGGCAGGTGGGAGGAAGAAGATCCCTGCGATCCCATCGAAGTGAGGAAACCTGATTGGGTGGGCAGCCGGGTATCCGTTGATAAGGGAGAGGAGGTCTACCGGGCCATGAAATGCGGGGAGTGCCACGGCTACGAAGGCAAAGGAGACGGTCCCAAGTCAAACGATATTTTCGACGACTGGGGCAAGAGAATCGTTCCCTTCAACTTCGCTACCGGTGAACTGAAGAGGGGTTCTTCGGCCGAGAATATTTATTTCACCTTCACAACGGGCCTTGATGGAACGGGAATGCCATCTTACGAGGATTCCCTCGAAGAGGAGGACAGGTGGCATCTGGTGTCCTACACACTGAAACTCATGAATAAGCTGAACTGAGTACAGTTATAGATGGACTTTTTACGACCCTGACAAATAATAAATTGAAGGAAGGAAGGAAGTGATATCGCTGGTTGAGAGAATGAAAGGTACTCTTTTTTGAGTAGGTAAAGTACAAGTTTTTTGGAAGGGAGGAAGACGATGGGAGGAATCAGCAGTAAACGCTGGAGCGTGATACTTTTT
The DNA here is from genome assembly GCA_030636965.1 of Pseudomonadota bacterium. Taxonomy (GTDB): domain Bacteria; phylum BMS3Abin14; class BMS3Abin14; order BMS3Abin14; family BMS3Abin14; genus SZUA-178. The sequence continues at coordinate 7,082 of DAOVVW010000035.1, forward strand.
GTAGTTGCAGCGCTCCTCATGGGAGGTATGACATTCATGACCCCTCTTCCCGACAGTGCGCACGCTGCCGGCGTTGAGAGAGGCAAGGATGTCTACAATAAATACTGTGTCATATGTCATGGTTCAAAAGGTGACGGAAAGGGACTTGTCGGTGTAATTCACAGACTGGAAAAAAAGGGCCTGGTATGGTCAGTCTATCCCAGGGACCTGACAGTGGGAACTTTCAAATTCCGGTCGACACCAACAGGTTGCCTTCCCACCGATGATGACCTCATGAGAACCGTTACAAGTGGAATACTGAGATCGGGCATGCCATCCCACAAGGATGTGCAGAAAGCGGACAGGGAGGCCGTGTTGGAGTATGTCAAGGCCCTCTCGCCCAGGTGGGAGGAGGAAGATCCATGTGATCCTCTAACTACCAGCAAACCCAAATGGGTGGGTAG
>DAOVVW010000143.1 GCA_030636965.1 Pseudomonadota bacterium
CATCATGTTGTAGCTAAAGTCGATGCCCGCCTCTTTACCGGTGCGAACACCCTCAAGACCCTTAACCGTCAGTCTGTCGTCCTGGAAAACTACCAGGGGCCTTACAAATTCAGGATAGAAACCACCAGCTTCGCTGACCTGGTTTACGCTGGCCTCAATGTGCTTGCCAACCAGGGCCTTTGCTACAGCGCCGCCGCCCTTGAAAGGTACGTACTTGAATTTCTTCGTACCGGCGATCTTCTCGATGGCTCTGAATACGATCTCATCTTCCTGCTTGGATCCGGTTCCACCAACTAAAATATTGCGCTTTTTGGCCTCAGCAATGAACTCTTCGATCGAACCAAAAGCGCTGTCCTTGTGGACCCAAAGCGGGAAGTTGTCCAGTGCCAACAGCGCAACGGGTGTGAAGTTGCGGAATGAAAATGGCAGGCCCTGGAACAGAGGTGTCGTGATGAAGCTGTTCAGCGTGATCAGCATCATGTGACCATTACCCCTCTGGGAGATAACATGGTTCATGGCTACTGCGCCGGCTCCACCCGGCTTGTTTACCGGGATTATGGCCTCATCAACGTACTTGTTCTTGACGTTGATACCGGTCAGGAATCGGGCATACTTGTCGGCTCCTCCGCCTACTCCTGCCGAGATAATAAACTCGATCGACCTGTCCGGCCAATCGGCGGCTTCGGCTATTTCTCCCAAGAGAAATGAGCTTGCCATCACTACTACCAGGATGAGTAAAAATGGAAAACGTTTGGCGATTCTTTTCATAGCCTATTTCCTCCTTGCAATAATAACTTCGCATTGTTTCCCCCTCTTTTCTTCTCTCTTTTTGCGATCTCACCTCCTTTTTATAGATCGGTTATCTAATGTAAAACTCAACCCCCCAGGGCTGTTACATTACTGTAACACACGGATATAAAATGCTGTTTTATTTTTTCCAATCGCGTTGCTCCCTGAGGAAACTCGTTGGTTCCTGAGTGAAGTTTGTTTTATCTTCACTCAAACAGGGTGTGCAGGCCTGCGCACCTGATGCACAGACCCACACTTTGCAGAAGTCACCATGTTGTTTTTCAAAGTAGAGCTATCCAAATATTTCCGGATGCTTACACGCTCTCCCTTGGTGAGGTCACAGGCAGCGGTACCGGCTTGCCGGGTGCCTTCAGCTTCGCGTCTATGAAGGCCTGCATCTTGGCGATATGCTCATCAGTGAGGTGTGAAAATCGCTCCTGCGTTTTCATGTACTCCTTGACAGGCGTGTACTCCTTGGGTGTGTGCTGGTAAGTGTACTCGCCTTCCTCCCACTCGTAGTTGACCCACATTCCCGTCTCGATAGCCAGCTTTGCTACTTCGATGGTCTTGTCGGCATCGAAGAGCCAGCCCTTCGGGCAGGGGCAGTGAATGTGTATGAAGGTCGGGCCTACAACATTCAGACCTTTCCTCACCTTGTTGATAAGGTCAACTGGATAAGCCAGCGATGCGGTAGCAACATACTTGACCGCTGGGTGGCCGCCGATCACCATCTGCGGCGCATCTTTGGGGAAAAGGACTTTCCCCTCCGGGATAGCTTTACCTGGAGGTGTAAAAGTCGTGTTTGCCCCGTATGGAGACATTGGGGAAGTCTGGATGCCCGTATTCGCGTAGGACTCGTTGTCGTACATGATGAAGAGAGCATCGTGACCCCGGTACATCATACCGGACATGGCCTGGAGGCCGATGTCGATGGAGCCGCCATCACCACCCATTACTACGATATTGGGGAGCTTGCCCTTGTACTTTCCCTTGCGGATGAGGACCTGGTACGCGGCCTCAACACCGGAAGCGACGGCCCCGGCGTTTGTGATCTGGGTGTGCATCCAGGGATATGCAAAGGGGCTGCACAGGTAACTGGTGTTGGCAACATACATGCAGCCTGTGGGACCAAGGAAGATGGAGTCCGGTCCCGTCGCTTTTGATACAAGCTTGTAGCACAGGGCCGGGCCGCAACCCTGGCATGTGCGGTGGCCAGGAACATAGTACTCTTCCTGGGGCACCCTGCGGACCGATTTGACCCGCTCGAGATTCTGAGTTTCAACTGCTTTCGCCATTATATATTCTCCTTTTTCACTTATCAGTCTATTTATCCAGACTGACAGGCTAAAGAGTTAACTTGGGGTTATACTCCCTTATCGAAGCCCACCCAGTATACATACTGCTCGACTTTGCCTGTCTTGGCGGCTTCAGCCAGGACCTTTGCCATGCTGTAGAACTCCTCCAGGCTCACAACTTCTCCTCCAAGACCTGACATGAAGGAGGTGACTGCCGGGGGATTATCCACATCGTACAGGGCAGACCTTACCTCGTGGATAAGGTTTCCGCCCTTCATGGCGCCGCCGTAGGATGTGCTATTCTCGACGCAGCCAACAGCCTTGAACTTGGAAAGGGTCTCTGCAACGGCCTCTGTGGGGAAGGGTCTCACGAACCTCAGCTTCACCATACCGGCCTTAACACCCTTTTCCCGCAGATGGTTGACAGCAAAGCGGGCAGTCCTTGCGTGGCCGCCCTGAATGAAGAAAACGAAATCGGCGTCGTCAGTCCTGTACTCGTCCAGGAAGGGTTTGTAGTCCCGCCCGAAGATCTTGTTAAAATCTTCAATGACCTCTTCTATAACGGCTGGTGTGTCCAGGAATGCCTGCGCTCTCTGGAGGTTGATGGCCGGGCCCTGGTCCGGATAGATCTGCGGACCATGGGAGATCGGCTTCGTGGGATCCAGAGCATGGGGGTGTTTGTAGGGGGGCAGGAACTCATCCACCTGGGACTGCTCCGGCATTACAACCTTGCCGGGGATATGTGATACGAAATATCCATCCTGGCAGCAGAACTGCGGGAGCAGAACCCTTGGGTCCTCGCCTATCCTGTAGTAGATGATCGTGTTGTCGAGAACCTCTTGGGGCGTTTCCGCCCATCCCATTATCCATCCCTGGTCACGGCAGCTCATAACATCCGTGTGCTCGGACCCGAAGTCTCCGGGAGGGTCAAGGGCACGGTCGGCAATGGCCATCTGACAGGGCAGCCTTCCGCCCGAGGCGGGAGAGTAACACTCCATCGCATAGGTTACGCCAACACCTGAGCTACCAGTATATGCCCTCGCTCCGGCGGCCGCGGCTCCGTAAGCAATTGCTACCTGGGCATGCTCACCCTCACCATGGACGAACTCTGCGTCGAGCTCACCGTTTGCAACCAGCTTTGAAAGCTCCATCATGATGCCTGTGTAAGGGCGAATCGGAAAAGAAGTGATAACTTCAACTCTTGCCAGCGCAGCGCCATAAGCAGCGGCGGAACAGCCGGCTAAAAACATTTCTTTCGCCATTTTAGATACCTCCTACTAATATGGTTTGTCCAGGCGAACAACACCGCCCTTGAAGTTCAGTTCATTTTCTGCGTCGAGGCAATCCACGTCGCACTCCGCGACACACAAGAGGCAGCCCTTGCAGAAATCAGCGTTCCAGACCATTTTCTCTTCCTCCTCATCCAGGTGCCAGGAAGAGTCCGGGCAGAAGATGAAACAGTTCAGGCAGAGATTGCACTTCTCATGGTCAATGACTGGACGCTCGGTTCGCCAGTTACCGGTTATCATTGCTCTTTGTTCCTTGACGGGCGCCGGAATGCATGCACCCAAGGGTACCGTGAGGTGCTCCGGAACACTAAACTTTTCACAATACTTCTTTTTGCTCATGATCATCTCCTTCTTGTTTTAAAGGGATTTCACGACAGCCTGCTCATAGCCCTGCTTAACGCCGTCCTTATTGGCGGTAACCGCTACGAGACTGTCCAAGGTAACCTTATCGGTGGCCTTGGCTGCGGCGCCTACTAACGGCGCGGACATGCCTTTTCCAACCTCAGCGGCTTCAACGCCACCCTCGGATCCCATGAAATCAATATCTTCCATGGTGCCGGCTCCGGCTATCCCGGTGGCATCCACGCAGACGATCGTACTCAGAAGATCGCTGTTGGGGATGAACTTGAGAATCTCTTCCGGCGACCTTGCGGTATTGACCACCAGGGCTCCGCCTTTTTCCATGCCGGCCAGAATGTCTATCCCTTTTACAATTGTGTCGTCCATTACAATGGACAGTTGGGGATTATCGTTCTCATATTCATATCGCATCTCGATCTCTTCATCGCTAATGCGGGCATACTTTCGCAGAGGAACCCCAACTCTGTCTGGCAGATCGGCGTAGTTGTCCCACGCCTGAACGAACTTGCCGTCCTTGTCCGCTGAGTTAGCCAGGAGAAGTGACAGGTGCCGTCCTTCCATATCCTGAACCACTCCACGGGCCCAAATAGTTACTTCATATACATCGGCCATAATTTATTACCTCCTTTGTTGCACAAATAAAGTACCAATCTTGATTGGGTCGTAAAAAGTCCATTCATGGCTTTTTACACCTCGGAAAGCGAAAAATGTCATTTTAGCTTTCCTCTCAAATCAACAA
>DAOVVW010000247.1 GCA_030636965.1 Pseudomonadota bacterium
GCCATGATCAACAATGAGCCCTCACATCTCAAAAAAGCCGAGGTGGGAGACAGGGTGGTCATGGTGGGCGGCAGAATAGGCAAGGACGGGATACACGGTGCAACATTTTCTTCCGAGGAACTGCACGAAGGATCGCCGGTTTCCGCTGTACAGATCGGAGACCCCATAACACAGAAGAGGATGACGGATTTTCTCCTGAAGGCCCGCGACCTGGGTCTTTACAGCAGCATTACCGACAACGGCGCCGGAGGACTGTCCTCATCTGTCGGGGAGATGGCTGAAGATACAGGCGGCGCTGTCCTGCACCTGGATCTCGCGCCTCTGAAATACGCAGGTCTGGATCCCTGGGAGATACTGATCTCGGAAGCTCAGGAACGTATGACGGTATCGATACCCCCGAAGAACCTGGATGCCTTTATGGATCTGTCAAAGAAAATGGATGTGGAATCCACCGATCTCGGTGAGTTCACCGACACAGGATATTTTCATCTGCTCTACGAGGGAACGACTGTTGGGTATCTTGAGATGGAATTCCTGCATAATGGTGTACCTCAAATGGTCCTTCCGGCCCTGTGGATCCCTCCTGAGCTGTCCGAACCTGACTTTGCCATGCCGGAAGATATAGGCGGAGTTCTCAAGGGGCTCCTGGGTCGATTGAATATCTGCTCAAAAGAGACCATAGTACGCAGATACGACCACGAAGTTCAGGGCGGAAGCGTAGTCAAACCCTTCACCGGCGTCATGGACGATGGTCCATCGGATGCCGCTGTGATCCGTCCGATCCTTGACTCCTTTGAAGGAGTCGTGGTGGCCAACGGTATCATTCCGCGGTACAGCGATATCGATGCCTACAATATGGCCACCTGCGCTGTGGACGAAGCACTGAGAAATTATGTGGCGGTGGGGGGTGATCCCCGATGGGTGGCTGCCCTGGACAATTTCTGCTGGTGTGATCCTGTCCAGTCGGATAAAACACCTGACGGGGCCTTCAAACTTGCGCAGCTTGTGAGGGCCAACATGGGCCTTTTCGATGCTGTAACTGCCTTTGAAATGCCTCTCATTTCCGGCAAGGACAGCATGAAGAACGATTACCTCATGGGCGGTATGAAGATCTCCATACCACCCACTCTCCTCATCTCAGTAATAGGGCGCATGGAGGATGTTCGAAAAGCGGTGACCATGGATCTCAAGAAACCCGATAACGCGATCTACCTCCTTGGAAGCACGGCTGACGAGCTGGGTGCATCTGAATATTATGCCCACCTCGGCCATCTGGGTGCCAACGTACCCATTGTCGATCTGGAATCGGCCTATAAGAGGTACCTTGCGCTTCATGCAGCTATCTCTGACGGGCTGGTCAGGTCCTGTCACGATCTTTCTGACGGCGGCCTCGGAGTTGGAGCGGCTGAAATGTGCTTTGCCGGAGGAGTTGGCATGAAGATCGACCTTGGGTTCGTTCCTTCTGACGGAGAACTGAGGGTGGATCGATTACTGTTTTCTGAATCGGCAAGCAGGTTCCTGGTGGAGATAGAAGCAACAAAAGCTGCTGCATTTGAAAAGTGTATGGACGGTACGGTCTTTTCGAGGATAGGTTCTACAATAGATAGCACGGAGTTCACAGTAATGAGGGACTCAAAACAGATCTTCTCCCTTGAGAACCTGGATATGAAGAAAGCCTGGCAGAGTACACTGGGGAGAATGTGATGGCGGCCGCGCCCAAGGCACTGGTCATTACCGGGAACGGGACGAACTGTGAGAGGGAAGCAGCCGAGGCATGCCGACTGGGTGGATTCTCCGCCCGGATAGCCCACATCTCAGAGCTTCTATCGGGTGAGGTGACCCTGGATGATCACCACTTCCTTAACCTGACCGGCGGTTTCCTTGACGGGGACGATCTGGGTTCGGCGATGGTGCAGGCAAACAGGTTGAAATACGCGAAAGTCCATGGAAGCGGAGAACGGCTCGCGGAGCAGATAGACCGGTTTATTGAGCGTTCCAGGCCGATACTGGGTGTATGTAACGGTTTCCAGCTCATGGTCAAGATGGGACTACTCCCTGCCCTGGATGGCTCCAGAGTACAGAGTACGACATTGACTTTCAATGATTCCGGCCGGTATGAGGACCGTTGGGTCAATATGATTGTTGATGCCGGATCTCCCTGTATATTCACAAAGGGGATGTCCGTGGTTACACTTCCAGTGAGGCATGGAGAGGGCAAATTCCTCGTTGATGATGAGACTGTCATGGACAGAATGGAGGATCTTCACCTTATTGCTGTCAAGTATGCTGACAGGGACGGCACGGGATCTACCATGGAATATCCGGCGAATCCCAACGGTTCGATGAGATCGGTTGCAGGGATCTGTTCCCCGTCCGGCCTTCTTTTCGGTCTGATGCCCCACCCTGAGGCATATCTGCACAGGATCAATCATCCTCGCTGGACAAGGGAGGACCTTCCGGAGGAAGGAGCAGGCGTTGCCTTTTTCCGGAACGCCAGACAATATGCGGACGAAGCCCTCTGAAGGCAGACCAGATGGGATCTAAAGCAGACCACAAAAAATCAAAGGCTTTTCAGCACTCGAAAGAGAACGTTAATAAGTTGTCATAAATGGGATTATCTCCATAATGAATGGGTTCCGGTAAAAGCCCCTTCGGCTTCGCAACCCCCTTTTAGCTACGCTTCAGGGCTTTTTACCGGAACTCTGAATAGATAAATTATTTTCAAGCCGGGGTTTTGATGAATCGCGAAGCGGAGCTAGCCCCACGCGCAGCCGAGTGATTACATCCAAAAGCCCGGTCATATGAATAAATATCTCAGTTGCAAAACAGGAGATAAACCTTAAAAGATAACCGGATTTTATGCTAAGAGACGATAAATTCAGGGAAGAATGTGGAGTTTTCGGTGTTTTCGGCCATCCGGAAGCTGCAAATTTGACCTATCTGGGTCTTTATGCACTTCAGCACAGGGGGCAGGAAAGCGCAGGGATCGCCAGCACGGATAGGACCCGCCTCTTCCGCTACGGTGAGATGGGTCTTGTCAACGATATCTTTACCGAAGATGTCCTGGGGAAGCTTCCGGGTGATGTTGCTATCGGGCACAACC
>DAOVVW010000309.1 GCA_030636965.1 Pseudomonadota bacterium
ACCAGGGGAGAGGAAGATGTAAGGTTGTGGTGCTGTTTTTTAGCCCAGAGCCAAGCGCCTAACGCCCAGCGCCTTGTTTCACGCATTACGCATCACGCATTACGATCTTGGACTTTGGGTCTTGGATTTAGAAACCTGGGTCATGGGGCATGGGTCTTGGGTCGCGTTAAGCAATCGTTACTAGTCAACGGTTGCTTATAAAACCGCTTTCCGATAGATTTGGGACGGTAGAAGGACTTGACATCACAAATTTTAAAATGAACAAAATACTAGAAATAATTCTTAAGACTTCTGAAACCATCCGGGTAAGGGTTCTGGGACTTGTGGTCCTGAGTATACTCATTCCATCCCTTGCCAGTGGTTGGCTTGCGCTAAAATACCTGGATGAAACGATCAAGGCTCAGGTCCTGAGTGATGTATCAGTCCACACTGAAAGGATCGGCTCTCTCACATCGGAATGGCTAAGCAAACGCTCAATGGATGTTCGGGCTTTTACCTCCTCCCCCCTCCTCAGGGAAGAGGTGGAGGCCCTGCTGAAAAAAAAGCGGGGAAGGGAGATTAACAGGGCCCGGAATTCCGTCAATAAATACCTATCCTACCTCCTCGAGGACAATCCCTTATTCACGGAATTCACAGTTGCCACAATTGCAAATGGTATTCTGGCTCACCAGCCTGGAGATGGCGCCCTGGATACAAAAAACCTTCAGGGTAAGGATCTGGAAGGTCCAGAACCAGTAATGGTTGAAGTAGAAGGAGATGCCGGCGGTAAAATATTTGTTGTCCAGGCCCTGGGTAACGGGGAATCAACAAATACAGCACTCTTCATCGGCATCCTGGATACTGAAAACCTCCTGAATCGCATTGGAGTCGAATCACCTCCATATTCAACAGCTTATCTCATCAACAGTAAGGGCATATTAAAAGGCATGCCCGTCCCTGCCGTTTCTGACCCCATTGCGCCTAAAGGCGTCAAAGCACTATTAAACTATACAGGCCTGCCCAGGCAGTATACGGGCATTACAGGAGACATAGTCATCGGAACAGGACGCAAGATCTCCAACCTGCCCTGGTCCATAATTCTGGAAACTTCCAAGGATCGCGCATTCGTACCCTTAAACAAGTTCCGCCGCCAGGTTATTTTCCTTGCGCTCCTGATATCTGCGGTACTTCTGGTGCCAGCCCTTCTGCTCGCCCGAACAATCGTTCTTCCTTTAGAAGAGCTGTCGAAGACATCAAGAAAGATCAGGGGCGGTGATGCTGGACTAGAGGTCTCTTTCAAGGCAAGCGGTGAACTGGGTGAACTGGTAGACTCTTTTAACAGCATGTCACTCAGCCTGAAAAACAGCATGGAGGAACTTTCAGCCGTCAACAGCCAGTTAATGGTCCTTACTATCACTGATCCTCTCACCGGCCGACATAACAGACGTTACATCGTTGACAGGATCGATAGTGAACTCAAACTCGTCAAGAGGACAAATCGACCCCTGTCCATCATCATGCTTGATCTGGATTATTTCAAGAAATACAACGACAAATACGGCCACATTGCCGGCGATGAGGCACTCAGGAAACTGGGTGATCTTTTCAGAGAAAGCACCAGGGAATCAGACGTTGTCGCGAGATACGGAGGGGAGGAATTCCTTATCATGATGCCGCACACAGACAAAGAGGGTGCACTGAAAGCTGCCGAAAACCTGAGGGCGGCAGTTGAGGAGGCCGTCTTTACACCTGGAGGGAAGAAAACGAAGATAACGGTAAGTTTGGGAGTAGCGGCAGCGCCTTCCGATGGCATGGCTTTCGATGACCTGGTCGAAGCAGCCGACCTGGCAATGTACGCGGCAAAAAAAGCCGGCAGAAACAGGGTCTACTCATTCAATGAGCAACTGACTCGTGGAGCCAGCCCTCGAGCCCCTCAGAAGTCCTCACGGAAAACCAGCGACCCTTCTTCGAAAGCCCCTCCACAAAAACGCCGTAAGAAAGCAGACCCTTCCTCGCAGAAGACTTCGAAGGGCCGGCCCTCAAAACGGCAGAACGAACCGAAATAGACAGGGTACGTGAATCTATCCCCCTGAAATCCTCGTATGTAGCGGACACAAGATCAAAAAGGTAAGCGGCACCACCCGGGTTGTTGCCGTCAAGTTCAGCCATACCATCCTTCATGAACTTCCTGGCAAGAGATAGATACTCCTTTGCTTCAATGTTGTAAGCATCCTCAGTCATCCTGTCGATGATAACCCTCGCTTCAGCGAACATTGCAGCTGCTTCCGTTGGCGAGGCCATACCCTGCATCCTGGACCTTATCCTCACAACCTCCTTGATGGCATCGTCTCTACCAACTTTTGTTGACTCGAGTCTTCTGGCCTGCAGTCTGTTCGCAGTCTTCAATCCCTCTACTTCAGAAATTAGCATGGCCATTTTGGCTCTGTACTGTTTAGGATCGCTTTCCCAGGTAGAAGAGGGATGTTTTTTTATGTTTGACTGAATTTTTTTCATCAATGGTCGTATTTTCTCTTC
>DAOVVW010000226.1 GCA_030636965.1 Pseudomonadota bacterium
CTTGGATTAACATACTTGGAACCTGGAACCTGGAACACTACACATAAGCTCCACAAGCATTGAAAGTTACAGAAGAAAACGTTAACATTGTCTGATTATTGGTTTGCATGGTATTGCAATAATCAGACGTGAACAGTATTGGTCCTAACGCACTGCATTTGAAGGAGAATCCGTGATCCGATGCTGATACTGGTTACCAACGATGATGGTGTAAACGCACCCGGAATAAAAGCGCTTTCTGAAGCATTAAAGGAAGTGGGGGATGTGGTCGTTGCAGCGCCAGATAGAGAGCGCAGTGCGGCAAGCCACTCCCTGACACTTCACCACCCCCTGAGGATGGAGAAAATAGAGGAAGACCGTTATGCGGTGGACGGTACTCCAACAGACTGCATTCATCTGGCTGTCCACGTAATACTTGATCGAAAGCCTGACCTTCTGGTGTCGGGGATCAACAAAGGCGGCAACCTGGGGGGCGATATTACCTATTCCGGCACTGTTTGGGCCGCACTGGAGGGTAATCTAATGGGCATCCCCTCCTTTGCCATATCCCTTGTAGAGGAACATCACCTGGATTACGGACCCGCTGCCAGATTTGCCGTCACAGTCTGCTCCTGGATAGATAAATACGGTCTCCCGGAAGACACAATACTTAACATCAACGTTCCTGATGATCCTGATCTCGATATAGATCGGTACTGTATTACCCATCAGGGCCACAAAAGGTTTTCTGAAACTGTGGTCGAGAAGGAAGATCCCAGGCAGCGCAAATACTTCTGGATAGGTGGAACACCCATTTCTCCTGAGGGTGGGATGGAGACAGATATCGGGGCTGTCGCGGATGGTTCTATCAGCGTAACGCCGCTTCATGCGGATATGACCAACTATAAAGCCATGAAGGAGATCCAGTCCTGGAACAGAGGCCAAAATCGGTGACCAGAAAAAATTCAAGAGTCGAATGGGCCAGAAACAGGATGATCGAAAAGGATATCGAGGGCAGGGGCATCACGGACGAAAGGGTTCTTGATGCAATGCGCAAGGTGCCACGACACCTTTTCGTTGAAGGGAACCTGAAGAGCAGGGCCTACGAAGACTTTCCTCTGCCCATTGGCGAGGAGCAGACGATTTCCCAGCCGTATATGGTTGCCCTGATGACACAGGCCCTAAAACTGACGGGTAAAGAATCTGTTCTGGAGATTGGGACGGGATCCGGCTACCAGACGGCCATCCTGGCTGAGCTTAGCGAGAGGGTATATTCAGTGGAGAGGATACCTTCACTGGCCGGCAACTCCCGAAAGGTGCTCGATTCTCTGGGATACAAAAACGTTCTCGTACGTCTCTCGGATGGAACCCTGGGTTGGGAGGATCATGCTCCCTATGACAGGATACTGGTGACGGCCGGTTCCCCAAAAATTCCCATGCCGCTTGTCGAACAGCTTAATGAGAACGGCATGCTGGTTATCCCTGTGGGAGGCAATCACAGCCAGATGCTCACCCGCGTGACCCTTGGAAAGGATGGTCACCTGAAAGAGGAGAAGATGGAGGGGTGCATTTTTGTCAAGCTTGTAGGACGCCATGGTTGGGAGGAGAACGATAAGTGAGCGGACTTATTGAGTGGGTCATCGGATGGGCACAGAGTCCATCGGGAACATTGGCATTACTGTTTATAGCATTTGCTGAGTCGTCATTCTTTCCGATTCCTCCGGACGTCCTTCTGATCACTATGGCACTCCTCAGACCGAAGGAGGCTTTCTGGCTTGCCCTTGTCTGCTCAATCGGTTCTGTGCTGGGCGGTGTTTTCGGGTTCTTCCTGGGCTGGGTCGGCGGCAGACCGCTGCTCCATAAATTCTTTTCTGATGACAAAATTTCAGCCGTAAAAACAGCTTTTGAAAAATACGAGGTCTGGGCAATCGCGATAGCGGGGTTCACGCCGATCCCCTACAAAGTCTTCACTATTTCAGCGGGAACCTTTGATATACCGTTCCGTCCTTTCCTTGCGGCTTCTGCGGCAAGCAGGAGCGCCAGGTTCTTCCTGGTCGCCACCGTGATCTACCTCTGGGGCGAGCCCATGAAGGCCCTGCTGGAGAAATACTTTAACTGGTTCACCCTTGTATTTGTGATACTTCTGTTAGGAGGATTTATTATTGTCAAACCTGTAATGAATAGACATCGTGCAAGAAACGGTTCTCAAGCCCCGAGTAACTAGCCCCTGGTCAAGGTTAAGTATGGTGGCTTATCTCCAAATTAGTTGCTGGTCGATATATAATAAATGGGTTCCGGAAAAAGCCCCTTCGGCTTCGCAACCCCCTTTGAGCTTCGCTTAAGGACCTTTTACCGGAACCCTGGATGAATACAATATACCTAAGTCCCAACAACTAATTGGGAGACGAATCAGTTTACTTGCGCAGCAGGATTATTTGGGGTTGAAAAATGTTCCTCTGCCTTGACAGTCTGTCCCACTAGCACCGAGCCAGCCGAGTGGATTTGCTTGACATGAGTTTGACGAATGGTCGAGGGGAGTTTGTCGATGGCTGAAGTGGAGGGGTAAGGGGAAAGTGGTATTAGCAGAATGTATTTAAATATGCTTCGATGGGTTTGTGTTTTAGTCTTGGTATTTGTGACAGCTTGTGCTCATCCAAAGCCGTATAAACCAGCGAAAAAAGGCCCGGGTAAAGATTTTGGGGGTGTATATCACGTTATCGAGAAGGGACAGACACTCTGGAGGATCTCCAGGGCTTACGGTGTGGACCTGGAGACGGTACAGTGGGTCAACGACATTGACGACGTAACGAGCATTCCCATCGGAAAGAAACTGTTTATCCCGGGAGCCAAAAAGGTTCTGAAGGTGGTTCCTTACAGACCGGGCGAGGTGGATCCGCTTGTCGCGTCGCCCACGATAAATTTCTTGTGGCCGCTTAAGGTCCCCATTTCCTCTGGCTTTGGCCCGAGGCGTAACAAGAACCACCATGGTGTGGATCTGCCCGCGCCTAATGGCTCCAAGTTTGTAGCTTCTGCCGGAGGCAGGGTCGCCTACAGCGGTCAGGGGATGAAGGGCTACGGGAAAGTGATCGTTTTGAAGCACACGGGGGAACTATCTACTGTATATGCGCACAATTCAACAAACCTTGTCCGGATGGGCGACAGGGTGGTCAAGGGACAGGTGATTGGCCGTGTCGGGAAAACAGGCTGGGCCACCGGACCGCATGTTCACTTTGAGATACGCAAGAGGGGGGTTGCTCAAAATGCCCTGAATTATTTGCGGTAGATAGCGTTAGGGAAATGACCAGAGGAAGGGAAAAAGACTCAGGTAA
>DAOVVW010000153.1 GCA_030636965.1 Pseudomonadota bacterium
CAACAATGACGGTGGTGGTTCCCTCATAAATGGGGAGGTTAACGTGTTCCAGGACGATCTGGTCCCCGAAAGCCTTGTCTACATTTATTAATTCAACTACTTTTTTTCTGTCTGTGTCGGCCATAATCTTTGATTTAGTTCAGCTGGTTTCAAGTTTCATGTTTCAAGCAAGTAACCATTCTCTGAGGTAACGTGGAACGTGGAACCTGGAACCTGGAACTCGCTTTCTTTATTATTACAGCATCATAGCGCTGATCAGATAATCCCACACGAGGATCGTAACTGACGCCATTACCACCGCATTGGTCGTCGTCCTGCTCACACCTTCCGCGCCGAAGCCGCCGGCTCTTTCCCTGTGCAGGAAAAACCCTTTTGCCGTACAGATCCACACAACGAGGAGCCCGAAGACGAATGACTTGATAAGTCCCATCTCTACGTCGGCCCAGGCTGCAGCCGAATACATACTCTGGAAGTATGTCCCGCTGTTGAGGCCCAGCAGATGTACACCCACAAGGAAACCCCCAAGGATTCCCATAAAATTGAAAATAAAGGTCAATAGGGGCATGGAGACAATGCAGGCCACGAATTTCGGGGCGATAATGAACTCATATGGATCTATAGCCATTAGTTCAAGGGCATCGATCTGTTCTGAGTTTCGCATAATACCAATCTCGGCGCACATTGCAGAACCCGCCCTTCCAATGACCATGAGGGCGGTGAGAACCGGGCCCAGTTCCCTGAGAAGGCTCACAGCTACTGCAGATCCAAGCAATCCCTCAGAACCGAACTTCTGGAGTGTGTAGTATCCCTGAAGACCCAGCACCATGCCTGTAAAAGTACCTGTAAACAGGATGACGAACACCGAACGGGTTCCGATGAAATATATCTGCTTTATAATGGGCTGAAGCTTGTAGGGCGGCAGAAAGACGCTGGCGAGGCTCTGGAAAAGGAAAACTCCCATCCTCCCGCTGGTTTCGAGGAAATAGAGTATTTCGTGACCAAGTTTTTCAAGAATCTTCAACATATAAGTTGTCAGGATCAAACCGAATTGGAGATTTCGGCTTTATTCAGATGGATTTTACTATAACTTCGTCAGAAAATATCACATTTCTAACAAGAATGCACACACAAAGTGATAAATCTCATAATAGTATAACATAAATCGAGTCTCGAGTTTTCCTTCGACGAGCTCAGGGCCCGAGCTTGCCGAGGGTGAGTCTCGGGTTTCCCTTCGACAGGCTCAGGACAGGCGGGTTTCGAGTAAGATAATAGATTATTGGAAATTGGGATTGAATTACTGAATCGCACTTAGGTAAATTATAATCGAGTATCATCGAGAGGCTACCCCAGGCTCAAGCGTTTCAGAACAAATAAAACCGGAGCACCCTCCAACGAGTACTCCGGCATTTGTGCTGTAAGATCTGTCTTACGTGGGTCGTGAGACCTCCTTCGACTCTGCTCAGGACCGTGAGCCTGTCGAACGGTGGTCATGGGTCGATGTTAGTTTACTGTCGATGCAGCTTCTGATACGATCTGTACTTGATGTCTTTCTGCATCTCCTTGACTTCGTCGTCGTCCATCTCGTCCATCCCGACGATCTGTTCCTGGTACTTTTCATTCCGCTGAATCTCGGCCTCAGTGGCTGGGGAAGCAGGTTCCTGTTTCAGCGCGTCGACGGCTTTTTTCAAGATACTCAAAGCTCCACCCCTGTCACCCGAATCAACCCGCTTGGCGGCTTTTTCCATATTAGTGTTGGATTCAATGACTGATTTTTCTTCTCGTACCCTGTTATCGAAATTATCCCTGTAGACATCCGGGTCTTTAACGAGCTGGAGCTTCACAGTCTGGAATGCTTCTTTCCTTACCATCCCGGAAACTGGGTCACGATAGCGCATTGATACATCAGCCACATCCTGCATGCCGAGACTCTTGCCCTGAACCCTGAGCTTGGCCATGAGGTTTCGTTTCTCCCCGGAAGACAGATCGCCGAGTCTTATGACCACTGAATCTCCCTCACGCCGCCAACTGTGTCCAATGACTGAATCAAAACGACTGTCCTTTTTCAGCCTTATTATGATCTCGACGTCGGTGGCCACGGTTCGGGAGGCCATAGAGAACTCGTTGCTCAGAGCGGCTACAATGTCTGACGGGTTGGCGATGTAGTGGTACGCTCCGCTGCCACCGATAGCCAGGCCCGCCATGAGATCCTCATCGAAATCATATCCAACACCAAAGGTGGAAATGGAGATCCCTCGTTCGGACATGTCACTGGCCCGACGGCGCAGGGAATTACGGTTCGTGACCCCCACATTGGCCAAACCGTCTGAGATCAGAAGCACTCGGTTAACATAACCCCTCTTTTTTGCTCTTTTGGCCTGCCGAAATCCCTCTTCGAGTCCTCCAGAGAGGAAAGTGCGTCCGCCGGGGTAGATATTGTTTATCAACTGGTGAAATTTTCTCCTGTCCTTTACCCTGCGCGCAGGAGAGACCACCCTGACATACTGGTCGTAGGCGATGATCGACAGGTAATCATCCCTGCCCAGCCTGTCCACTAGCTGGTGGGCGGCTTTGATCGCGTATTCCATCTTGCCGGCTTCATTCATCGATCCGCTCTTGTCGATAACAAGCGCCAGGTTCAGAAGGGGCCGATCGGTTGTGGGGTATGGCAGGTCGTCTGGTGCGATTACTTTTATCTGAATGGTGCCATTACCCGGGCCTGGTACGAGAACAGTTTTGTTTTCCGGCCTTACGTTGAAAGTAAGCGCGGACCCGAAGGCTGGGGACAGACATACCATCTGGATAAGAGCCAGGCACACAACAATCAGTGCAGTCTGGATAGGTGTCCATCGTTTTACTGATACTTTTGTATTCATTTTTTTCCTCCTTACAGGTGGGGCGCGATAGCCCGATGTGTCGGTGTTTGTCTATAAGTGCACATCCGGACATGGATTTATTCCGTGTAATGAACGTTCAACGTTAACAACGCATCACGATTCTGGATTCTGAGTTCTGGATACTGAATTCTGGATAAGGTATGTTGTACGATCAGTTCAGTAGGGAATGGACGCATCATAATGTGAGGTGAAAGAATGAAAAAATCGCTGGAAGATGTTCTGCGTCAACTGCCCATAAACGGGGATTATGCCTTTTCAAACCTGAGGGGCCAGTTTCGCGAAAGGATAAAGAAGCAGCAGCTCAGGATCCTGAGGGATTTCGTGCCTGTACTGAAACACTGCCTGGAGCCAGACGAGGAGATCCTGCTGTCTATGCGGGGCGTATCTCCATTCAAGATCCTTGAACAGCTTACGACCGGTTGGTGGATATTCGTTATAAAAAGGTGCGTCCTGGTTCTGACGAATAAACGCATCCTGCATTTTCCTGCAACAACTAAATACGGCCCCAGAGACTCTGTATCCCAGATTGGGTTCAATGACATGGAAAAATACAAGGCGAGAAAGAAGATAACGTTCTGGTACAAGAACGGACGCAAAGAGGTATTCTACCAGATAAAAAACGGGAGAAAATTCAGCTCCATCCTGAACTCCATGAATATCCCGAGCTCCTCTCCGAGCCTCCAGAGAACCAGGCACAACCTGTGTCCTAAGTGTCTCGCGGTTCTGAAAAAAGACTTTTACAAATGTTCCAAATGCCGTCTTGATTTCAAGGATCCTGCAGCAGCGAGGATGTACTCGATCTTCCTGCCCGGCGGCGGCTACTTCTATACGCGGCATCCTTTACTCGGTTTTTTCGACGCCCTTGTGGAGCTGCCACTGCTTTTTTTCTCGCTTCTTTACCTTGTGGGCTACGTCATGAAAAAACCCGGATACGAAGGAGGATGGCTGGTTGCCGCGGTTCTTGGAGGACTACTCATCGTTGAAAAAATCATTACTATCTATCACGCTGGACACTTCGTTGCGGAATATATTCCCGTCGAGAAGGAGTTTCGGCGCATTGCTAGTAAATAGCGTTCAACGTTCAACGTTTAACGTTCAAGGTTTAGAAATATAAAGTAGTAGTGAAATGATCTAGCAGGTAGAAATACCAAAAAACTGAGAGAACTTGAATTCTCAGGTCAAACATCCTTTCCATTCCCACGTTAAACCTTAAACATGGGACATTTAACTTTGAACAGTTATTCATGGAATAAAATCAACACTGAAATGGTATATAATTTAAACGCGGAGGAAC
>DAOVVW010000281.1 GCA_030636965.1 Pseudomonadota bacterium
AAATGCACGTACTGATATATGCATCGGTATAGGCTTATCCACTGTATCCATACTGACCTCAGCTGTTTGAAAGTTGGGTTCATCTCCATGTAAACGTTCAATGCTATTGACACAGAATCCAGAAGTCAGAATTCAGTAGTCAGAATGTGAATGCATGACAACAAAGCAGTCATTGCGAGTAGCGCAGTCGAGAGGCAATCCTATGTATTATTAGATATTTGTCGCATCACTTCTCGCGATTTTTTATCTGATTCTGAATTCTGACTACTGACTACTGAACAAAAGTTGGATACCAAAGCATTATGAAGTACTGTACAAGATTATCCTAACAAGATCTCCGAATCAAACATTGCCTCACAGGAGTTATTTAGATGCATAACAGCATACCAAAAAGCAATATCCTGGAAACAATAAAGAAGCGGTACAGCTGCAGGAAGTACCTTCCCGAACCGGTTTCGCAAGAGCATCAGGACCTCCTGGCTCAGGCTGTCAGGTGGGCTCCTTCAGCCTGCAACCGCCAGCCCTACAACTTCCTCTTCATTACCGACAGAGACACTATCGAGGCCATCTCAAAAGCTGTTCCTACGGGTCCGGAATCCATAAACGCATGGATCGCCACTGCGCCCCTTATAGTGGCGGCTGTCGGACGACCCGAACTATTCTGGCACAAGCTCACTCAGGTCATTGACAAGGACTATCACAGGACGGACGCCGCTATCGCAATGGACCACCTGTCCTTGGTTGCCACAGAACTGGGCCTTGGTACGTGCTGGGTAGGGTGGTTCCACAGGAAAAAAGTGGGCCGGATCCTGGATGTTGGCCGTGGGGACGAGACGATAATTCTTATGACAGTGGGATACCCGGATAAGGAAGCACCTCGGGCTAAAATACGTAAGGAGTTGGATGAACTGATAGTGAACAGATGACAAAGATCGTGACGCGTAATGCGTGATGAGTAATGCGTAATAAGTTGTTAGTTGCAAGTTGTTAGTTGATAGTTTTGTTAAACCTATAGCCTACCGCCTATAGCCTATAGCCTGTTTTACACATCACGCATTACGCGTCACGCATCACGAAAATTCTAACTTCTGCCTCCTGCCTATTTTATTAACCCCCTCATCACCCTCACAATATCGGCCATCCCAACCGTATCTTGCCGGCAATATTCAATCAGTTCACTGCGCACCCTGGCTCTTTCCTCTTCTGATACATCCGAATAGGTAACCCTGGAAAACTCGTTCCTTGCCGTCATCCCTCCCGATATCTCCAGATCCTCGTAACCGCTTCCAGTTAGCGCAGGCGTTACATTTTTCAGTGAAGCGCTGCCATGCTGGCCGGGATGGTAGATGTGAAAGGCCTGGAAGGGTTTGAGCAGATCCACGATCCTGTCAAGCAGAGGTTCTATCCAATCGGAGTGACCAGGGAATGTCTCGGAAAGTCCTTTTAGTATCCCCTTCTCAAAGGAAGCGTTGTAGACAATGACTGAACCTTCATTACCTACAGCATCACGAAGCTTTAACATGAACTCCTCACGCGGATCTCCGGCTCCTTCAGCAAGAAAGGAAAAGTCCTCCAGGACGGAATCGGCAGATGTCTGGACCTGCACTGAAAACTGGAACGGAATGTCACGGTATGGTCTTGTACCATCAAATATCGGCACAGCTGGAGCGATCGTCTCAAAATCAATATAATGGAGGGGATAAATCAGTCTTTCCAGGAATCCGGCGACCATTTCCTTCTCCACATGGACCTTTCCCGTGTGAATCGAATCCACCTGTATTTTCTGTTTGTTGGTCAGATCCATGTCAGCCGGGATATCGAGAATATCAGTCACGTCTTTTTCAATGAGAGAAAACCCCTTGGCCCTGTCTGAATACAGGGTTGTAACGTTATGTTCGGGCAGGTAATTCCAGCAAACGGGTATCATTGCGCACTCAAAGGGAGACGTACACTGCCGTCCGATATAGATGTCCGGTATATCCTTTTCACGGATCTTTTCGGCCATCCATTGGAGGTCTACCGGGATATGTGAAAGGAGTGGCCCGGTGGTTTCGGTCATGTCATCTACAGTGAATAGCTCATTTATTTCCAGATCCCCTCTCCTGACGTAATCCCTGTTGATGTGAACCAGGTTGCAGGACCGTATTTTCATTCCGGTACTTTCAAGAATATATCTCTGGTAGGCCACATCCGAAAAGTTTACCTCCTTGACCCTCGTTCCGCTCTTGACTTCATAAAGGTCCCACTCGTCACTGCTCACGGGATTCAGGATGTCCACTCGGGCATATGAGTTTCCAAACAGGAATCCGGCTTCGTAGAGAGGTTTGCGCAACCTGATAATCTTTCGGGTATCTGCCAGGACATTTTCAATTTTCCAGCTCCCCTCCTGGATGTATATCCCGCCTGGAAACAGCTCCTGGGCGAGATCTCCTACCCTGTGTCCCTGCTCGAAAATGGCCAGCTTGTCGGCATCGGGGGGCGGTATCTGATCCGGCGCATTGAATTGATACCAGATGAGTTTCGGACACTGAAGCCCCGATAAATATCTGGATTTGGATATGATTCTCCGTTCTTCATCATCAAACATAGATCTATATTAACTGATTAATTGAGATTAGAGCATTAGAAATTAGAACATTAGATATTAGAGAATGGAAATTGGTTTACTTACTCTCTCCCCTCCCTTGATGGGAGGGGATTAAGGGGAGGGTGGTAGGATAT
>DAOVVW010000151.1 GCA_030636965.1 Pseudomonadota bacterium
CAAGCCTTTCGAGAGTATAGCGGGATATATCCAGTGTCAGAGTCTCTTCACCTTTAACCTGTGCAAAGTCTCTTGTCCTTCTCAGCAGCCTGTTAGCCACCCGAGGTGTGCCCCTTGAGCGCCTGGCGATCTCTCTTGCTGCCTCAGATTCAATAGTTATTTTTAGAATAGAGGCTGCCCTCTCGACTATCCTGGTCAACTCCTCATCGGTATAGAAATCAAGCCTTACCACAACTCCAAAGCGATCCCTGAAGGGAGACGAGAGCATCCCCATCCTGGTAGTTGCACCTACCAGTGTAAAACTGGGGAGGTCCAGCTTGACTGTACGCGCACCCGGTCCTTTGCCTATAATCAGGTCCAGGTTGAAATCCTCCATTGCCGGATACAGGACCTCCTCTACCGTCCTGTTCATCCGGTGAATCTCATCAATAAAGAGGACTCCCCGCTCTTCCAGGTTTGTGAGGATGGCGGCCAAATCTCCTGATCTTTCCATTGCCGGACCGGAAGTTCCCCTGACCTCAACCCCCAATTCATTTCCAAGGATGTGGGCCAGCGTAGTCTTGCCCAGACCTGGCGGGCCATACAGCAAAACATGATCGAGAGGATCCTTGCGCTCTTTGGCAGCTTCGATAAATACCCGGAGGTTCTCCTTCACCTTCGTCTGGCCAATATACTCATCCAGCATTCGAGGCCTGATATCGGCTTCATAATCAGCCTCTTCCGGCACCCGAACCGGGGTTATAAACCGTTCCTCATCCATTCATCTTCCTTCCGGAAAGCAGTTTCAGACAGTCTCTTATTAGTGCTTCGAGGGGGGGCGGTTCCTCTTTACTCTCGATGACATCCCTGAGGACGCGCCTGCTGTCGGATGCTTTATAGCCAAGATTAACAAGGGCCGATATGGCATCTGAGGCCACCTGCTCATCAACAGCGCCAGGGGATGGAGATGTTGCCGCGGGATCCGCCTCAACTTTGTCCTTCAGCTCCAGGATGATCCTTTCAGCCGTCTTTTTCCCCACCCCGGGTACGGTGCTTATCCATCCTGCGTCCTCCTTTGAGATAGCCGAACACAGATCCTGTGCCTTCAGACCTCCCAGGATGGCCAGCGCAAGTTTCGGCCCAACTCCCTTTACCTGAAGCAGCAGGTTAAACACTTCCATTTCATGGGTGTCTGAAAAACAATACAGATGAATGGCATCGTCCCGTACCACCGTTACTGTGTTAAGGATGACATCCTGGCCTTCATCAGGCATATCGAAGAGCGTGTTCAGGGAAACGAACACTCGGTAACCCACTGAGCCGGAATCGATGATCACCGTACCGGTGTGGTCCTTGCGGGCAAGGGTGCCCTTGAGCATTGCTATCATCGATGAACCTCAAAAGTATCGGACCAGAAAAAGTGGGTCAATGCTGCAGCCATGGCATCCGAGGCATCCTTGGGGGGTTTCTTTTCGAGGCTCAGAGTCCTCATGACCATGTGCTGTATCTGCTCCTTGTCAGCTCGACCGTATCCGGCAACTGTTTCCTTTATTCTGGTGGCAGAATACTGGGTAACAGGGATTCCTAATCTGGTGCATGTCTGTATCACAACACCTCTCACGTGACCCAGGTTGAGTGCCACCTTACTGTTTTTAGCGACGAATATGTCTTCAATGGACATAACATCTGGCATGTAGCGGTTAATGATCTTCTCTAGAGAATCAGCAATTTGGGCGAGGGAGTTATCGAGGGGTTCTTTTGCTGGAGTTTTTATCACTCCATACTCTATCACCCTCTGGCGGTTACGGTCCCCCTCCAGAATGGCGTATCCGGTGGATCTGAGGCTGGGATCGATCCCCAGTACCTGCATGGCGATCCTACAGTGACTCCATTATTTCTTCGGGGATATCGAAGTTAGCGTAGACCTTTTGAACGTCATCGCTATCCTCCAGCGCCTCTACAAGCTTCAGGGCCTGCTCGGCCTGCTTTCCGTCAAGGTTAATTGTGTTCTGTGGGATCATGGTGACTTCTCCTTCGATGTATTTCAGCTCCGCCTTATCGAAGGCATCCTTTATCTGCTGAAAGTATTCCGGCGGCGCCGTGACCTCGATCTCACCATCCTCTTCCTTGATATCCTCTGCTCCGGCGTCCAGAGCTACCTCTACGAGAGTGTCTCCATCAACCTCATCTTTTTCGAAAATAAAATAGGATGTCATGCTAAAGATCCAGGCAACGCATCCGGATTCACCCAGGTTCCCATTGTATTTTGAGAATATGTTTCTTACATCTGAAACAGCCCTGTTACGATTGTCTGTAAGAACCTCCACCAATATAGCTATGCCTGCAGGGCCGTACCCCTCGTAGGTCAACTCGTCGTAATTTACGCCTTCAAGCTCACCCGTACCCTTCTTGATAGCCCTTTCGATGTTGTTAACGGGCATGTTTGCCGCCTTTGCCTTGTTGATGGCAAGGCGCAATCGCGGATTGGCGTCAGGCTCGCCCCCGCCCAGCTTCGCTGAAACGGTTATCTCCCGGTTAAGCTTTGTGAATATGTTGCCACGCTTGGCGTCCTGTGCGCCCTTGCGCCTCTTTATATTTGCCCATTTTGAATGACCTGCCATGGACCCTCCTCAATACATCCCATATTATAAGCACATTATTTTACACAGGGGGGGGTAAAAGTAAAGACCGTCCAACGTCCAATGTCCAAGGTCCAACGTGGTTAATCCAAGATCCAAAGTCCAAAATCCAAGATCTTGACTCATAATATGAAATATTGGGTCAGCTCCCACTTTCTTGACTTTGTCTGGCAATCATTGCGAGGCGCATAGCTAATCGCAGAGCAACGAATCAATCTTGCAGCTAGCTGATCTTGGACCTTGGATTTTGGATATTGGACCGCATTTAAAGTTGAACGCGATTTCGCGTCAAAAAAACAGGCTCGAATATTTCGAGCCTGTATATTGCTAATTATATTTGATGCGAAATCGGAATTAATTATTAACCCTCTCCCTCAACTCCTTACCTGCTTTGAAGTACGGCACCCTCTTGGCTTCTACCATGACCTTCTTGCCTGTCTTCGGGTTCCTTCCTTCCCTTGCCCTTCTCTCCTTCACCTTGAAGCTTCCGAACCCTCTCAGTTCAACCTTATCTCCACCTGCCAAAGAATCAGAGATGCTCCTTAAAACCACGTTGACAATCAACTCCGCTTCTTTCTTGGTTAACCGATCGATCCTCTCAACAAGGGCCTCTATAAGTTCAGCCTTGGTCATGATTCCTCCTCAAATCCCTATCATCATCGAATAAATATAGAAAAAGGCTAAACAAATATACGTGAAAAGTCAAGACGTTAGATAAAATAAAGAATTAATTCATTTCATCTCTAAATTTGCAAATAGTTAAAATATAATAAAAAGGTTCCAGGAAAAAGCCCCTTCGGCTTCGCAACCCCCTTGAGCTTCGCTTCAGGGCCTTTTTCCCGGAACCCTTTATATATTTACCGAAATTAAATTCATCAGGTCGTGAGATGAACCGAATTAATTCTTGGGTGGAGTTGGGGCGGTTGTCCGTGAAGCTGCAGGTTTAATATTACTCTATTTAAAAAGCTCGCCAGAGTTGAAGGTACTCTCTTTGTCCTCCACTAAGATCTTCTATCTGGGTGACAATGCTTTTTGCGGCTTCTCCTGCGCTCTGGCCAAACAAAAAGGTGAGGAGACCTCCTTCATCCTTTTCAGGCTCCACAACTTCCGGAGGACCCTCTGGAAGGCCGGCCAGCTCTGCTGCTTTAACAAGAGCGTCAGCCAGATTTCCCATTTCGTCCACAAGCTCCAGTTCCTTTGCCTGCCTGCCAGTCATTACCCTTCCGTCCATGTAGGGTCTGATCTCATCGCTCATCACCGGCCTTGCCTCAAGGACAACGTTGACAAACTGGTCGTGGGTGTCCAAAACCATATCGCCAAGCAGCCTCTTTTCCTCCTCGGTCAACTCTCTGAAGGGAGACCCCATATCCTTGTGCTCACCGCTCTTTATCACCCGGCTCTTGATGCCGATCTTGCTGAAGAGTTCCTCCATGTTCGTGAACTCCATGATCACACCGATACTGCCTGTGATCGTACCCGGGTTGGCAACTATCCAGTCTGACGCACACGCCAGATAATAGCCCCCGGAAGCAGCTATAGTTCCCATTGAAGTCACTATCGGCTTGTTCTCCTTGAG
>DAOVVW010000205.1 GCA_030636965.1 Pseudomonadota bacterium
GAGCACGAACCGGATGTCCATGAAACACTGGTCAGCTTGAAGGAAAACAGGATAATGACCAGGATCTGGGATCACGACCACACCGTGTGGAAACCGGAACCTGAAGAGATAACCAATCGCCTGGGGTGGCTCAACAGCCCTGAGAACATGACGGGCGTAGTACCGCAGATCATCAAGTTTACCGATGATGTAAGGGAAGCAGGTTTTAACCAGGCCGTCCTTCTGGGAATGGGAGGATCAAGCCTCGCCCCGGACCTGTTTGCGAGGGTTTTCGGCACAGCCGACGGCTACCTGGAACTTCACATCCTTGACAGCACCGATCCTGACGCTGTCAGGGAACTGACGGAGGCTGTGGATCCCGCCAAAACCCTGTTCATTGTTTCCACGAAATCGGGAA
This sequence comes from Pseudomonadota bacterium, assembly GCA_030636965.1. Taxonomy (GTDB): domain Bacteria; phylum BMS3Abin14; class BMS3Abin14; order BMS3Abin14; family BMS3Abin14; genus SZUA-178. Next base: position 398 of record DAOVVW010000205.1, read on the forward strand.
CAACCGCAGAGACCCTTTCCTTTTTCAAGCACTTTTTCAATATTACCTCAAAGTCAGTCGGAAGCTCAAAAGCCGGTGATCACTTCATAGCGATCACCGATCCGAAAAGCTCCCTTGTGGATCTTGCCGAAAAGCATTCCTTCAGGAAGGTATTTCTAAACGATCCCGATATCGGGGGCCGCTATTCGGCTCTATCATATTTCGGTCTGGTGCCTGCAGCACTCGCCGGAGTGGATATTTCAGAACTCCTTGACCGTGCCTCGACCACTGCATATAACTGCGAGCCGGAGAACTGCCCGGTAAAAGGCGATAACTCAGGTGCACAGCTTGGCGCCGTTATGGGAACCCTGGCACTTGCGGGCCGGGACAAACTCACTCTTGTTACTTCGCTCCCCATAGAGCCTTTCGGAGCATGGGCCGAGCAGCTCCTTGCCGAGAGTACGGGTAAGGAGGGCAAGGGGATATTGCCTGTGGATGCAGAGACCCTTGGGACACCTGAAACATATGGTCCGGACCGTCTGTTCGTGTACCTGCGGTTGGCAGGTGACAGCACATATGACGATGAGGTGGAAAACCTGAAGGACAGTGGACTTCCCGTGATCCAGATCAACCTTGACGATCTTTATGACCTCGGCGGCGAGTTCTTCCGCTGGGAAATGGCAACTGCCGTTGTGGGCCACGTACTGGGGATAAATCCCTTCGACCAGCCCAATGTGGAATCGGCTAAGGATCAGACACGGCAGATGCTGGCAGCCTTCACAAAAGATGGCACTCTCCCTGCCAGGGAACCTTCCCTGGAGGAGGACGGAATTGCGGTCTATACGGAGCTTTCAGCCGGATCTCTTGCTGAGGCAGTCACTGGTTTTCTGGACCAGGCGGCTTCCGGAGACTATGTTGCCCTGCAGGCCTACATCAAGCCATCCGAAGACACATGGGCCGAGCTTCAGGAACTTCGTTTAAAGATACGCAACATCTCAGGTATTGCCACAACTGCTGGCTACGGTCCCAGGTTTCTCCACTCAACGGGCCAACTGCACAAAGGAGATGGCGGGAGGGGGTTGTTCATCCAGATCACTTCACAGGGATCATCTGATCTCCCAATACCGGACGAAGCCGGCAGTGAAGACTCTTCCATATCCTTTGGAGTACTTAAAACAGCACAGGCAATGGGCGATGGTCAGGCCCTGGCAGATTCGGGCCGCAGGGTCATTCGGTTCGAATTGGGTGGTGATGTGGCAGGCGGCATCCGCAAATTGTGCAGATTAGTAATATGACACTCCAGTACTGGTACATGCTGCCTGTATCTATTCTAGTCGCCACCACTGCAATGGCGTCAGGAGTTGGCGGAGCTACATTTTTCTCACCTATTTTCATCCTTTTTCTCGGCCTCCCTCCTGATGTTGCCATAGGCACCGCCCTTATCACTGAGGTTTTCGGCTTCGCCAGCGGTATATACGCCTATGCCACAAAAAAACTCATAGACTACAAACTCGGAATTACACTTCTCATGGCAACCATACCCATGGCCGTTGTCGGGTCAGTTGCTTCGGCACATATCCCTTCCCAGATCCTGAAGATCATACTTGGTGTGGGTCTGTTTGCGGTAGCCCTGAGCTTTCTGCGATCACCAGAGATCGAGGACGTGAGCAGGATGGATAACGCAATAGATGGAGAAGGCGGCGGCGATAGAGAAGAAACTGTAATTAAGACAGCTGAGGGAGAGTTGATCCGGTACAAGGTATGTAACCGCTTCGAGGGAATGACGATAGCCGGCGTTGGAGGCCTTTTCGTGGGACTGATCTCCACGGGACTCGGAGAGCTTGACGGTTATTTTCTCCTTCAACGATGCCGTGTTCCCAGCAAGGTCTCTGTTGCCACAAGCGTATTTGTCGTAGCCTTTACAGCACTATCTGCCTCCGCAGGCCATTTCACCAGATTTCTCAGTGTAGGGGGATCTGTTCTCGAAACAGTATTTTCAATAGTGGCCTTTACTGTCCCCGGCGTTATCATCGGAGCCCAGCTAGGTTCACTGGTGGCAATGAAGATCTCCCAGAAGACCATGGAGAGGTCACTTGGCCTTCTGTTCATTCTGGTGGCTGTCTTTACCCTTGGAGAGGCCTTGCTGTAGACACTACTTTATTTGGCAGTATCGATCTGACTTTTTACGAAATTGTCGATCAACTCCGCGTCCTTCTTATCCACTTCCTCAAACTGAACGCCCATCCCGGGGGGCGAGGCTCCATGTCCGGCCGGCCTTTTCCACACAACCGTCCCCTTTATATTGAAAATATCTGTGAAGGCGGGCAGGCTGAACCTGAGGTGGATCTTTGTTCCAACGTCCAGTGGAGAGAACGTTTCGATGAACAGGCCGCCACGGCTTACATTGAGCATATAATCCGAGACGAAATCAGATCCGTAGCTATAGAACACTTCAATGCGAACAGGAGTTCTGGAATGCAGCCTCCTGCCCGGTTCGGAAGAGTTCTCCCCGTCAGTAGTCATCTGGATTGTGTTCCTCCCCTCGCTTGCACCCATGGATTAACAGAGAAAATATCATCACTTCCTGAATCGTTCAAGTGTAACATCATGGATCAATCACTCACGATCACTTACTGAAAGTCTGATTGTCCATTCGGAAACAGGTTCAGGTCTTTCTGTATGCTATTGTTAACATTAATAGAGTGGGGTCAAACCTCACTCGGAACCTGCAAGCTTTGCGGTCAGACCTCACTCGGAACCCGAAACCAGAAACTAGAAACTGGAACAAGGAGGTCACCATGCCTAAAGCAATATGGAACAGTAAGATTCTTGCCGAAAGCGACGATACAATTGAGGTGGAGGGCAACCAGTACTTCCCCCCCGATTCCGTGAACCGGGAGTATTTAAGAGAGAGCGATACCCATACCACTTGTCCCTGGAAGGGCGAGGGCAGTTATTACCACATCGACGTAGAAGGAGAGGTAAACAAGGACGCGGCCTGGTACTACCCGGAGCCCAAGGACGCGGCCTCTCATATCACGAACTACGTGGCGTTCTGGAAGGGTGTCGTTGTCGAATGATAATGACTAGTTGTTGGTTGTAAGTTGATAGTTGTTAGTTACGGGAATCAGCCACTCCTAATTTATTCAAAAACAGACTAATA
>DAOVVW010000093.1 GCA_030636965.1 Pseudomonadota bacterium
AACCAGATCAACTGTTTCGTCGGGATTTATTTCTGGCTCTTCAATTGAAACGGAGGCATAAAGATATCCCATACTGCCGAGTTCTTGAAGAAGATCATCCCTGCCCTTGTTGATCAACTCGGGCACATAGGGATCTCCTGCTCCGATCCCTATGAGTTCGCCGGTCCTTTTTTCCTGGATGGGGCTGTCCATCACATTGAGATCTCTTACCAGATTTCGCGGTCCGTCCTTGACGGTCAGACGGATCATTACTTCCTGATACCCATCCCTCGCCAGGAAATTGTGGGGATGTCTGGTAAAGGCAGTAGAGAGGAAACCCTCCTTCCTATACTCTCTCTGAAGATTCTCAAGCCCCTCTTCTATTTCTGTCTTTACGAATGGCACTCCCGGAACGATTCCCAGAATACTTTTCAACCTCTCTTCAGAGAAAAACAGAGCACCCTCGACACGCACGTCTCCTATAGTGGCCTTAAAACCCCTGTCCACTCCAAGGGTTATGGTCCGGTTTCCTGTTTCATCTTCACGATCTACCAGGTTCACTGCTGTTAACGGGTAACCCATTTTACGGTATCGATCAAGAGCATAGGCTTTAATGGATATTTTGGCCTTTTCGGGGGTCACTGACTTGATGAAAACAGATCTCATCCGCTTTAGGAGCTTTTCAGATTCCTTTTTATCATCCATGAGAACCTGTAATCTGAAACCAGGGCCTTTATCTATATTGAATGTGACTACGACCCCATCCGGAAAGCTGGCATCCGGCCTGACAGTGTAGGTCAGAGCCGGAGTCAGAAACATCTTCTTGCGCAGATGGTCTCGGATTCTCCTGGTACCAGCATCAAGTTCTTCACCGTCCAGTCTGTTGCCCGGCATGGAAGGGATAATGGAAAGCAGCTTCGTACGAGATATCCCGGCGTCCCCCGTTAACCTCACATCGGAGATAAACTGCCTTTTCCCCTCCTTGATTGTGAAAAAAACCTTGGACCGGTTTTGTACGTCAGTTACGAGACGGTAGGTGACCTCACTGCCGGTAAACCCCCTGAATCTGTAATAATCAGCGATTCTCTCGGCATTTCTTATCAGTTTGTCATCAGTGATCTCCTCGCTGCTCCTGAGGTCGACCTTACTTAGAAGCTTTCTGTCATCGAGGTAGAGATTACCCTCGAATTTGATCTTCTGGAGCCACTTTTTCGGATACAGGGAATATTTAACAGCGACTCCCCCCAACGAATCCCTTAACAGGACTTCCACCCTTTCGTAGAGTCCCGTTCGGTAAAAATTAACGATCCCCTCCCGGACAAGTTCCGGCCTCAATTGGGAACCTTCTGAAAAAGGAACAAGGGCCCGAAGTTCCCCCGGTGAGATCTGGACCCCTTCGACTTCGAGTCGCAGAACGGTCCTGCCGGCTGATCTAACCAGGGTGGGAGCCTCGGCAAAAGCGGCAGAGGACATCAGTATTGGGACCAGGATCGTGTGGAGGACGACAGAAAGGGATCGCATCACGGTATTTCAAACTGGAGATTCAGGTCCAGACCGTAATCCCTTTCACCGCGCTGCTCCCCAATGAGGGAAAGGGACTTCGTTACCCTGTATTTGACCAGAACTTCCTGCTCCTCGCTGGCAAGAATGGGAGTTGAGTAGGTAAGTAAAAATTTTTGGCTCAATTTCTTGTCAACCTGGATCCTCGTCCTCCGCTCACCGCTCGATGAAACGGAGGAGGGATTGATCGAGAACCGGTCGAATCCGGTGACTTTCTCAACCTCAGTTTCCAGTTTTCCCCTCAGTTCTTTCGTCAGCAATAGTGTAGCCTCCTCCGCAGACAACCCTGCCCTCGAAGCAAAGGCCTCCTCACCCACAGCGCCCCAGAGCAGAAGGGAAGCGATATCAGCTTCGCTGAGAGCGGGGTCGGAAACAAGGTCGAGATCGATTTTTTCAGGCACACCGTGTGCAAACAGTTCGATCCTATAATCGGTTACCACCCCCTCCCGATCAAGCGCCGTCACTTCGGTCCTTCCTGAAAAATCAAAATTGGGTTCGATGCGTTTGGGGTTGAGAAACCCTACGGACCCGCTGGTAACCTAGAAAACATGGCCCCTGTACTCCAGGGAGCCTTCTGTCATCTCGAACCGCCCCGTCAGCACAGGTGCCGATGCTGTGCCTCTGAGGTGGAGGTTGCCGGAAGCCTCCCCGCGAACCAGTTTAAGTTCCACCAGCAGGGGAGAGGCGGTAACCATTTCGATATCCAGGCTGAGCCATTTACCCTCAGCCTTCTCACCGTTCCCCCTTTCTGGTTCCTCCTTGACGACTTTATTCTCCCCAATGAAAGCTAAGAGGTTTTCGATATCGACTTCACGGCTGTAGGTACCCTGATCCATGTAGATGGTCCCTCTCAGGAAACCCAGCCCGTCGGAGAATTTGAGACCCAGATCAGCCCGGTTGATTGTATCCAGACCCTTCGGATATTGGATCGGTAAATCCTCTGCCTTCCATATGAGTGACCCTTTAACAGGCTTAAAATTGGACATGAACAGTTCTCCCGACATCCACAACCTGCCGCCTTCTGGCTTACCCCGGATCTCACTGATACGCAGCCTGTTCCCAACGATCTCAAGCTTCCCTACCAGATCACTGACTGGAAGAGCGAAGGGAATATGAGCCACGCAATCGGCCCCAAGCAGCTCGCTGGTACCGTTTAAAACAGGTTCTTTGATGCTCCCCGTGACCTTGATTTGTATAAGCGCCTGACCGGAAAAAGAATCAACTGTCGGCTGGAGGAAGGTCAGACCAGCGAGATCGATGCGTCCATCCACATTACCCTCGATACCCGCGTCAGGAGCGATGCGGAGGGTGCCCTCGATAACCGATCCACCAGAACGCAAGGGTAATTTCGCGAACCGGATGCCGGTTTCAGAGTAATAGTCAAAGGGAATCTCGTCCTGGGAGTTAAAGTGTATCCCGTTGATTGTAAAATCCGCGTCGGTGATGATCCCGTCCACATGTGTCTTGCGGACGTTGGTAAGTGTCCCCCTGGCGTCCGCCCGCACGGAAATACTTCCTGAAACCACGTTACCAGGGATGCCGACGCCAAGAAAGTCATTGATCCCCATCAGGTCTATGGTGGACGGAGTGAAGATCGTACTCGAAAAGGGAAATTCTTCCCGCAGGTCAACGCTCGCGACGGCAGATAGTTCCCCATCAAGCAGGCCTGCCCTCGCTTCCACTTTAGGTCCCCTGAAGAGAAATGTTCCCTTACCGGAACGCCATGCCCTGCCTTCATAGGTGATTTGATCCCAGGAAAGATCTGTCCTTGCGTGCAGTTCGCTGCCGTCCAGTTTTCCTGAAGCCTCACCCGTCAGGGAGATCTCCCCCCCCAACGGCACCCTGATGATCTTGAGGTACTGCACTCCATCAACCAGGATCGGATCCAGTGTGTGAAGGTTAACGGAATACTCATCCCCCTTGATGGATCCGGACCCTTCCAGGCGTCTCCCATCTTTTAAAACAGCTACCTTGTCGACTGTTAATACATTTCCCATAAACTTACCCGCCAGGGAAATTTCATCAAAGGATTCCCTCAGTATCCGGCCAGACAGCAATGTCAACCTGCCTTCGCCTTCCCAGCCGGACCCGGTCGAGGATACGAACAGATTCCCCCCCAGCTTCCCCCTTACCTCAATATCAAGGTCTGCAGCCTCCAGCAGATCTTCGATCTGGCCATCCGTAACGCTGATGTTCGCCCAGGGTTTTTGACCGTCACCATTGAAGGGCAGCAATGCCCGCCCCACCAGGACGCACGACCCGGCCTCCAGGGTGAGCATCGGGAGGCTAAGCCCTGTGCTGTCCAGATCCACATGGGCTTGCAGCAGATCACCCCTGAATTGATTCCAGGAGGGTTTCAGAAGTTCCAGGTCCAGGCTGGCCTCCACATTTTCCCAACTCCCCTTTATGACCCCGTCCAGGACTATGGATCCACCCAACTCCTCCAATCCCGGCACATCATGCCAATTCGCGAGGTATTTATCCTCTAGGGATAAATCCAGGAGGGGGCCATCCGCCGACAACGTACCTCCAAGCTCAAGTTCCATACCACCCGACCGGGCAGTTAGGAGAAGATCATAAAGAGAACCCTCCTCGTAACGGCCTGAAAGATCAAATTCCATGGTGCGAAGGGAATTATCTCTTACAGGAACCGCTATTTCACCTTCCATGGCGATGGCAGAGGCACCACCGGACAGCTGCCCATTGATCATAAGATCGGCGCTCACGTAACCTTCCGTAGAATCTGTTTTTCCGCCTACCTCTTCCAGAACCTTGTGAAAAGGGTACTGTTGTGTCCGGATGCGCATGGCGAAAGGAAGATATCGTTTGAAGTACAGGTCGACCTCTGCAAGAAGTTCCTCACCTCTGTAATCGATCTTTCCCTCTCTGAGAGTACAACCTTCGGGATCCAGATGGATGTCCGCATTTATTCTGCGTAAGGTCCGATCGGCGACACGGACATCTGCCCCGTCCAACTGTCCTCTGAAAGAGGGTGAGGACAGATCTCCACCTACATGGCCATCCAATGTTATACGCCCATCACTGGATGGGATCAGCCATGGAAGTTTACCTATATCCATGCTGACAGATAAATCACCGGTTAAACCGGCTCGCCTTCGGAAGGGAAGAGTGCCGGACAGTTCAATTGTAATCGGTCCGGTATCAATTCCGATTTTCGACACCCGTAACTCATCGGGAGTCACTGCCAGTACACCGGAAAGGGAATCAATGGTTACTGTACGGCCCTCAGGAAAAACCCGCCAGGCTATGTCACCCTCCTTTGCCCTGAAGTTGATTGTCCTCCTGTCAGGGGGGTCAAAGCGGTTTCGCGCGAGTATAATAATGACTCCATCCAGTTTTACGCTTAGACCCGCCGGAATATCATTATATGAAAGGTCCACATCCAGAAAGACCACGTTCTTTATCTCAAACCCTAGTCTGGCAGATCTTCTCCTGGTACGGGGTTGTGTCTGCCAGAAAGGGAAAAGAGGATCCACGGCAACCGTCCCGTCTTCATGGCGAACAATATCCAGGGACATACCCTCGAGTTTGAGATCCTTGATGATGATCTTACCTCTAAAAAAGGCAAACGGATCGATAGCCACAAAAAGTCGTGAAACCGATATGGAGTTGCCGGATCCTTTGAGATCTCTCAAGGTCACATCTGTGAGGGTGATACGGGTCAGAAGGATGTTACGCTCGAGTTTTCCGAGCTTAACATTAACCCCTAAATGTTTCTCGGCCTGCTCGATGATACTGTTCCTGAGCCACCCGTCTACTGCCGGGCTTGAGGCGACCTTCATCCCGACAGTGAAACCTGAGAGGATGAGAACGATGAAAAATGCCAGGATGCGTCTTTTCAAGGTTTACTCAGACCCCGGTCAGCTATTGCCATCGCTGGGAAAAGGAAGACCAAGGAGTTCCATCACCATCTTGATATCCTCCCAGACATCACGTTTGGCATGC
>DAOVVW010000012.1 GCA_030636965.1 Pseudomonadota bacterium
ACGTTGGTGCTACAGCGGTTCACTGGATAGCAGCCAAGGAGTTGGGCGACATTGTCCTGGTTGATATTGTGGATGGAATGCCCCAGGGCAAGGCCCTCGACATGGTGGAAACTGCTCCTGTGGAAGGCTTTGACTGCAATATAATCGGCACCAACAGTTACGAGGAGTCTGCAGGCTCTGATGTTGTCATCATCACGGCAGGCCTTGCAAGGAAGCCCGGAATGAGCAGGGACGACCTCCTGATGAAGAATTTTGAGATAGTTAAAAGCTGCGCAGAGCAGTCTGTGAAGCATTCTCCCGATGCCTTCATTATAGTTGTGAGCAACCCTCTGGACGTTATGACATACGTGGCGCAGGCCGTAACCGGTTTACCCAAGAACCGTGTGATGGGCATGGCTGGCGTGCTGGACAGCGCAAGGTTCAGGGCGTTCATAGCCATGGAACTTGGTATCTCTGTAGAAGATACCAGTGCTTTTGTTCTGGGGGGGCATGGTGACAGCATGGTTCCACTCGTAAGATATTCCTATGCGGGGGGTATCCCCATTGAAACGTTGATCCCGGCTGACAGGATCGACGCAATAGTCGAACGTACAAGAAATGCAGGCGGCGAGATCGTTGGCCTGCTGAAGACGGGGAGTGCGTACTATTCTCCTTCTGCCTCAGCGGTTCAGATGGCGGAAGCTATTCTCAAGGACAAGAAAAGGATCATGCCATGTGCAGTAGCTCTTGAAGGTGAATACGGAGTTTCCGATGGCCTGTGTGTGGGCGTGCCTGTAATTCTTGGTGGTGAGGGTGTGGAGAAGATCATTGAGATCGATCTCACAAAAGAGGAGATGGCCGCTCTTCAGGAGTCTGTCAGCGATATCAGGGAGAACGTGGAGAAATTACCGCTCTGATGGATGTGAGGAACGCTGTGGATTGATTTTTTATCAGGAGGGCTGCCAGGTTTGTAAGCAGTCCTCTTTTTTTTCGCGGGCATGATGAAAAAGCTACGGATGGACTTTTTATGACCCAATATAATAATCGCGCCCGAGCGTGGGCGCCCGGATAAATGACATAAACCTTGAGTCATTTATCCGTGAGGGAAGCGGAAACGACGTTTTCGTTTCCCGGCGAGCAAAAAGCCGCTTACGGACTTTTTGCAACAATAATATAATGAAAGCAGCGCGATGAGAGAAATAGAATCCGGGGAAATAACCGAAGCTGTCAGAAAAATGTCTATCGAGGCCGCATATAAACTTGGTCACGATGTGATGGAAGCCTTCGAGAAAAATTTGAAAACAGAAACTTCCCCCACCGGTCGTGAAGTTCTCAAGCAACTTGTGGAAAACGCAAGGATCGCCGAAGAGGGGCTTTTCCCAATGTGCCAGGACACCGGATTCGCCGTCATTTTTGTGGAACTTGGACAGGATGTCCATGTTACCGGTGGAGATCTGAACCAGGCCATTCATGAAGGGGTACGGCAGGGATATTCAGAGGGCTTTCTCAGAAAGAGCGTCTGTGATCCCTTTACAAGAGAGAACACCTGTGACAACACACCTGCCATCATCCATATCAATATTGTTCCAGGTGACAGGATCAAGCTGACTCTTGCAGGTAAAGGCGGAGGCAGTGAGAACATGAGTCGAGTAATGATGCTCAAACCCTCCGATGGCAAGGAAGGGATAATTGATTATGTGGTTCAGAGGGTTAGTGAATCTGGACCAAATCCCTGTCCTCCAACGATTATTGGTGTAGGGATCGGGGGGACTTTCGAAAAGGCGGCCCTGCTTGCCAAGGAAGCGCTCTTAAGAACACTTGGGGAACCCAGTACCGACCCGGAACTTGCGGCAATGGAGGAAGAGATCCTCGAAAGGATCAACAGACTCGGGATCGGTCCAGGGGGGTTGGGAGGAAAAACTACATCAATGGCGGTACACGTCAAATTGCACCCTTGCCACATTGCCAGTCTTCCCGTTGCGGTCAATATAAACTGTCATGCCCACAGGCACAAAGACATATTGCTATGAAAGAGGTGAGATCGTGTCAGAACCGATCAGGCTGAATCCGCCCCTCACCGACGAAGAAGTAATGAAACTTCGAGCAGGAGATCAGGTGCTTATTACTGGGACTCTCTACACAGGCAGAGATGCCGCCCACAAGAGGCTCGTTGACCTTCTTGACTCGGGTGAACCACTGCCGGTGGACCTGGCAGGTCAAATAATCTACTTCGTAGGTCCCACACCCAGCAGGCCCGGACAGTCCATCGGATCAGCCGGTCCAACAACGAGCTACAGGATGGATGCCTACTCGCCAAGGCTCATTGAGAGAGGTCTTAAGGGGATGATAGGAAAGGGCTCCCGTTCAAAGGAGGTAGTGGACTCCATGATAGAACACAAGGCAGTTTACATGGCGGCGGTGGGAGGGGCAGCAGCACTTATCTCCAGGAAGATCACCTCCTGCGAGATCGTAGCGTATGAGGACCTGGGTCCGGAGGCCATAAGGAAGTTGGAGGTGACCGATTTCCCGGCAATTGTAGTTAACGACTGCCAGGGCAATGATCTGTATGAGCAAGGTATTGAGGAGTACAGGATAGCGTAAAGACCAAGTTTCTAGTTTCTGGTTTCTAGTTTCTAGTCTGGAGGAAATAATGAAGGTACACGAATATCAAGCCAAGGAGTTACTCAAACAGTACGGCGTTCCCGTACCTGAGGGAGGAGTTGCGACTACCTCAGAGGCGGCTGCAACCATAGCCGAATCCATTGGAACAAAAGTAGTTGTCAAGGCACAGATACACGCTGGCGGAAGAGGTAAGGCCGGCGGTGTCAAACTGGTGGATACACCTGCTGAGGCAGCTGAAGTCGCCGATAGTCTTCTGGGCAAAACGCTGGTTACCTACCAGACTGGCCCGGGGGGCAGCGTTGTAAATCAGGTCCTTGTTGAGGGGGCAGTGGCGATAGCGTCGGAACTCTACCTCGGGATGGTGATCGACAGAGCAACAGAACGTGTTGTAGTGATGGCCTGCACGGAAGGCGGTGTAGAAATTGAGACTGTGGCCGCCGAGACACCTGAAAAGATCCTGAAAGAGTTTGCCGACCCGAATATGGGACTCATGCCATACCAGGCCAGGAACCTGGCTTTCGGCCTGGGGCTCAAGGACAAAACAGCTTCTGCCGCGGCCTCCTTTATACTTAAGCTCTACAGGCTCTTTGTGGACAAGGATTGTTCCATTGCGGAGATCAACCCGCTGATCACGACAGAAGATGGCGCGGTGATAGCTCTGGATGCCAAGCTTAACTTCGATGACAATGCTCTGTACCGTCAAGAAGCTGTGACTGAGTTGAGAGATCTTGGTGAGGAAGAGCCCCTTGAGATCGAAGCATCCGAACACGGGTTATCCTACATAAAACTGGACGGTAACGTAGGTTGTATGGTGAACGGCGCTGGTCTCGCAATGGCTACTATGGATATCATCAAGCTGGCCGGAGGTGAACCTGCCAACTTCCTGGATGTAGGGGGCGGTGCCAAGGAAGAATCCGTTACGAATGCTTTCAAGATCATCCTGGCTGACGATAATGTAAAAGCTGTCCTTGTAAACATATTCGGAGGTATAGTCAGGTGCGATATCGTAGCGCAGGGCGTAATAAACGCAGCCAAAGCATTGGACCTGAAGACCCCAGTTATTGTCAGACTTGAAGGTACTAATGCCGATGAAGGCATGCGGTTGATTGATGAATCAGGATTGAAGTTTGAAACAGCCAAGGGGCTGAAAGCAGCAGCTGAAAAATCTGTGGCGGCAGCTACAGCTGTGGGAGGTGAGTGATGAGCATCCTGGTCAACAGCGAAACCAGAGTTGTGGTGCAGGGGATCACAGGCCGTGAAGGGACATTCCACACGCGCCAGTGTGTCGAGTATGGAACTAATGTTGTGGCAGGTGTTACTCCCGGAAAGGGAGGTCAGAACATGGACCAGATACCCGTTTTCGATACAGTTGGACAGGCCGTTCAGAACGAGGGAGCCAATGCGTCCCTGATATTCGTTCCACCCCCTTTTGCGGGAGATGCCATCCTCGAAGCAGCCCATGCCGGTATTGAAGTAGTGGTCTGTATAACTGAAGGGCTTCCCACTATTGATATGGTGAAGGTCAAAGATACACTTGCTGGAATGGATACGAAGCTTGTGGGCCCGAACTGTCCAGGTGTCATAACTCCCGGTGAATGCAAGATGGGTATCATGCCGGGATTCATTCACAAGGAAGGTTCTGTAGGTGTCATTTCAAGGAGCGGAACACTGACCTACGAAGCAGTGGGACAACTCACAGAAATGGGTATTGGACAGAGTACCTGTATTGGGATCGGTGGTGATCCGGTAATAGGCAGTACTTTCCTGGATCTTTTGAAGCTCTTTGGCGAGGATGACGACACTGAGGCTGTTGTGCTCATCGGAGAAATAGGCGGCTCTGCTGAAGAGGAGGCTGCCGAATACATCAAGAAGCACTACAAGAAACCCGTTGTGTCGTTTATCGCCGGGCAGACTGCTCCGCCCGGAAAGAGGATGGGTCACGCAGGTGCTATCATAGCTGGAGGTAAGGGGACGGCTGCCGAGAAGGTTGCTGCCCTCGAAGAGGCAGGAGTTACAGTGAGCTCCAGTCCTGCGGAGATCGGTTCTGCCGTTGCCCAGGTCCTGGGGCGCTGACAGGAGGTTTATATGGCTGAAACAGCCCGCAAGGAAGAGACTGTTGTCGCCCGGTACGGGGAGAGAAAGATAGTCATCATTCCCCGTTACTGCAAAGGTTGCGACATATGTGTCAAAGTCTGTCCCGCAGCGGTTCTTGATATGAAGGACTTTAAAGTCTGTGTTGTTGATATCGAGGCGTGTACCGAATGCATGCTCTGTGAGAACAGTTGCCCGGATTTTGCCATTGAAATTCACCAATCAGGTAAGAAGGGGAAAGCAAAATGAGCGAGAAGGTGGTGTTCTACCAGGGCAATGAGGCCTGTGCCGAGGGCGCCCTCTACGCAGGCTGCAATTTTTTTGCAGGGTATCCCATTACACCTTCTACGGAAGTGGCGGAGTTCCTGGCCAGACGGCTTCCAAAACAGGGCGGTGCCTTCATACAGATGGAAGACGAGATAGCCGCCATGGCGGCTGTGATAGGCGCATCCCTTACTGGCGCCAAAAGCATTACCGCAACGAGCGGTCCGGGAATGTCGCTTAAGCTGGAAAATCTGGGGTTCGCGTGCATAACAGAGGTTCCATGCGTTATCGTCAACGTCATGAGAGGCGGGCCAAGCACTGGTTTGCCTACTGGCCCCAGCCAGTCGGATGTCATGCAGGCGAGATGGGGTACTCATGGGGACCATCCGGCTATCGCTTTGGCACCCGATTCGGTGCAGGAAATTTTCACTGAAACGGTCAGGGCGTTTAACCTGGCCGAAAGACTGAGGACGCCCGTCATTCTGCTCACAGATGAAATTATTGGACACATGCGGGAGAAATTCACGATTCCCGCAGAAGGCGAGATCGAGATCTGGGACCGACCCCGGCCCACCGTGCCACCTGAGGAGTACAAACCTTACGATATATCGGAAGGGATCATTCCACCCATGGCCGATTTCGGTTCAGGTTACAGATTCCATGTTACCGGGCTGAACCATGACGAAACAGGTTTTCCCACGAATATCCCTTCCCTGGTCGAGCCCGAGGAAAGACGTCTTATGGCGAAGATAACCGAGAACCTGGATATCATTGAAAAGTACGAATACATGGAAAAGAAGGGTTCGAAGGTGGGGGTCATTTCCTTCGGATCATCCGCACGATCAACGAGATCAGCCATCGCCATGGCCGGGGAAGGTGGAACCAGTGTAGATTTTCTAAGGCTCATTACTCTCTGGCCATTCCCCTCCCATGTAGTGAATGAGATGGCAGACAAGTTAGATCTGATAATAGTGCCGGAGATGAACCTCGGACAGATGATCGAGGAAGTTGAGCGCTCTGCGGAAGGCAAGACTGAGGTAATAGGGGTCAATAGGGTGGACGGTGAACCTATTACACCAGACCAGATCCTGGAAAAGATCAGGGAGGTTTCGTAATGGCTTTCGATTATGCTCAGTACATGCGTCCGGGTAAACTTCCTCATATCTGGTGTCCGGGTTGTGCCCACGGAATAGTTATGAAATCCATAATAAGGGCGATCGACAGGGAACAGCTTGATAAGGACAACACTGTGCTCGTTTCCGGGATCGGCTGTGCATCCCGGATGCCCGGCTATGTGGATTTCAACACCCTTCACACGACCCACGGCAGAGCCCTTGGTTTCGCAACTGGAGTGAAGATGGCCAAGCCATCCATGGATGTTATAGTCGTATCAGGAGACGGAGACGCCCTGGCGATCGGTGGCAACCACTTCATCCATTCCTGCCGGAGAAACATAAACATTACCCTTATAGTATTCAATAATAATATATACGGAATGACCGGCGGTCAGTTCTCTCCCACAACACCCCATGGAAAGCTTGCTTCAACGACCCCATATGGAAATCCTGATTATGCTTTTGATGTTGTGGATCTGGCGATAGGAGCTGGTGCATCCTACGTTGCAAGGGGCACGGCTTATCACTCTGTCCCGCTGACGAGGCTCATTGCGGACGGCATAGCCCACAGGGGGTTTTCTGTTATAGATGCCTTATGCACGTGCCCGACGACGTACGGCAGAAGAAACAAGCTGGGCTCAGCAACCGATATGCTGCTGTGGTTCAAGGGAAACACGGTTGGCAAGAAAATTGTTGATAAAAAGCCGGAAAAAGCTGAAGGCAAGATCGTCACGGGGGTTTTCAGACAGGATGAAAAACCGGAGTACTGTGACGAGTACGCCAAGATCATAGAAAAGGTGAGCGACTAAGCCTGATCACAGGAGACAGATATGTCAGACCGGTATGAAGTACGATTGAGTGGTGCGGGTGGGCAGGGCCTTGTTCTGGCCGGTGTTATTCTTGCGGAAGCTGCAGCGCTGTATGATGGGATTAATGCCGTTCAAACACAGTCCTACGGTCCTGAAGCGCGGGGAGGGGCAAGCAAGTCAGAGGTTATCATCTCGGACAGCGACATCGATTATCCAAAGGCTACTGCGATCGACCTGCTGTTGTGTCTCACACAGGAGGCCTGTGATAAATACACTGATGATCTTAAGGAGAAAGGTATCATTATCGCCGATTCCCGGATGGTGAAGGAACTGCCTGATGGAAACTATACTATTTACAGTTTGCCTATTATAGATACAGCGAAAGAGAAAGTGGGCAAGACTTTCGTTGCTAATATCGTGGCCCTGGGGGTGATCGCGCACCTTGCGGAGAAAGTGTCGTTTGATTCCGTCCTGCAAGCGGTCCTTTCCAGGGTACCCAAGGGCACTGAGGATCTTAACAAGAGAGCGCTCCAGCTTGGGTATGAGCTGATAGGGTAACGATCAGACGGTTTAACAGGTTGTCTCTTAATTAACTACCAAATCACAAAAGGAATGGTGGCCATGTCATTGTTCACGAGTACCGTAGGCAGAAAAATCCTCATGGCGGTTAGCGGGTTCTTCATGCTTATGTTCGTCGTTGCGCATCTGCTCGGCAATTCGACAATTTTTGTTGGAGCCGACTGGCTCAACTCATACGCGGAGCATCTCCAGGATCTGGGACCTTTTGTGTGGGTATTTCGTGTATTCATGATAGCTGTGCTCGGTCTGCACATATTCATGGGCGTAGTGCTCTCGTGGAAGAACTGGAGAGCCAGCCCTGGCAAGTACGCGGTCAAAAACAGGCTGAAGATAACCTTTGCCAGCAACACCATGATCTGGACAGGCCTGTTGCTTCTGGCCTTCATTGTATACCACCTGCTTCAATTTACCGTCCGGGTTACACCGGACGTGGTCATGGCCTTTGATGCTCAGGACCGCTTCGACGTATTCCTCATGGTGGTGAGCAGTATGAAGATCACAGCGATTGCGGCAGTATATATATTTGCCATGGTTGTACTGTTCCTCCACCTGAGTCACGGCATTCAGAGCTTGTTTCAAAGCATCGGATGGAATAATGAAAAAACACTGCCGAAATTTAACCTGCTCAGCAAAGCGATCTCCGTGTTTTTCCTTGTGGGGTTCGGGGCGATCCCTGTCCTCATCCTTGCAGGCATCCTGGCCAAATAGGGGGCATAACAGTGATACTCGACGGAAAAGCTCCAACAGGACCTATTGAAAATACCTGGGACAAACATCGCTTCGAGATGAAGCTTGTTAACCCGGCAAATAAGAGAAAGTACAAAATACTGGTAGTCGGGACCGGCCTTGCCGGTGCTTCGGCTGCCGCAAGCCTAGGGGAGTTGGGCTATAACGTGGAAGCGTTCTGTTACCAGGATTCCTCGCGCCGGGCGCACTCCATAGCGGCTCAGGGTGGCATAAATGCAGCCAAAAACTATCCTAATGACAACGACAGCATATGGAGGCTTTTTTTCGATACGGTAAAGGGGGGCGACTTCCGCTCCAGGGAGGCCGATGTATGGCGCCTGGCCCAGGTGAGCAACAATATCATCGACCAGTGCGTGGCCCAGGGTGTTCCCTTTGCCCGGGATTATGGGGGATATCTGGACAACCGGTCCTTTGGGGGCGCCCAGGTCTCGAGGACGTTCTACGCCAGAGGTCAGACGGGCCAGCAGCTGCTCCTGGGAGCCTACTCGGCGCTTTCCCGCCAGGTCAAGGCGGGATCGGTTAAGATGTTTCCACGCACCGAGATGCTGGACCTGTTAGTTGTCGATGGTGAAGCCAAAGGAATAACGGTCAGGGATCTTGTTACGGGTGAGATCCGATGTCACGTGGGTGATGCGGTCCTGCTCTGTACCGGCGGTTATGTAAATGTGTTCTACCTCTCCACCAACGCCATGGGATGCAGCGTCACAGCTATATGGAAAGCCCACAGAAAAGGGGCTTATTTTGCCAACCCCTGCTATACGCAGATACACCCCACATGTATTCCCCAGTCAGGGGACTACCAGTCCAAACTCACCCTCATGTCCGAATCGCTTAGAAACGATGGTAGATGCTGGGTTCCGAAGAACCGTGGTGAGACGCGGCCGCCCAATGAGATCCCTGAAGAGGACAGGGACTACTTTCTCGAGAGGAAATATCCGAGTTTCGGGAACCTCGCCGCCAGGGACATATCTTCCCGGGCGGCAAAAGAGCAGTGCGACGATGAGAGGGGTGTAGGGCCCGGCGGACGGGGTGTATATCTTGATTTCCGTGATTCCATACTGAGGCTTGGCGAGGATGTGATCCGTGAAAGGTACGGCAACCTCTTCGAGATGTACGAGCAGATCACAGCTGAAAACGGCTACAGGGTCCCGATGCGGATCTATCCGGCTCCTCACTACTCCATGGGCGGTCTTTGGGTGGATTACAATCTCATGAGCAATATCCCTGGACTGTTTGTGCTGGGCGAGGCCAATTATTCCGTGCACGGAGCGAACAGGCTGGGCGCAAGTGCCCTCATGCAGGGTCTTGCCGACGGTTATTTTATAATTCCGTATACCATCTCCGGTTACCTTGCCCAGACTACTCCGGGTATGCTGGCCGAAGAAAGCCCCGAGTGCTCTGTGTCCATCGAGGAAGTAAAGGCGGGTGCACAGAGGCTGTTGGACATTAACGGAAACCGGACAGTGACGGAATTCATGCGGGAACTGGGTACGCTGATGTGGGAAAACGCAGGCATGGCCCGAAGCAAAGAGAGCCTCGCAGAGGTCATTGAAAAGATCCCGGCTATACGGCAGGAGTTCTGGGAGGATGTGAAAGTTACTGGTAACGGATCAGAGATAAACCAGCAGCTTGAAAATGCCGGTCGGGTTGCCGATTTCCTTGAATTTGCAGAGCTTTTATGCCGCGACGCTCTCCACAGGGAGGAGTCCTGCGGCGGCCACTTCAGAGTTGAGTATCAGACACCGGAGGGTGAGGCTACGCGTGACGATGAGAATTTCAGTTACTCTGCGGCATGGGAATTTACGGGTACAGGTAACGAGCCTGTGCTGCACAAGGAACAGTTGGAATTTGAGAGTGTCGAACTAGCCGTAAGGAGTTACAAATAATGAGTGCTCAGAATGATCACCGGACGATGACCCTGAAGCTGATTGTCTGGCGTCAGGCCGGGCCTGATAAACCTGGCCGGTTTGAAACCTACCAGGCAAGAGACATAACCGAGCACCACTCCTTTATGGAGATGCTCGATGTGGTAAATGAAGATCTTATTAAAGAGGACAGGGAGCCGATAGTGTTCGACCACGACTGCCGGGAGGGGATCTGCGGGACCTGTTCACAGGTGATCAACGGGGTTCCCCATGGGGGCCAGGAGAGGACCACGATCTGCCAGTTACACATGCGAAAATTCAGCGACGGTGACACAATTTACATTGAACCCTGGAAAGCAAAAGCATTTCCGATATTAAAAGATGTCATGGTTGACCGCAGCGCCCTTGACAGGATAATCGAGGCGGGTGGTTATGTTTCCGTAAACACGGGTGCCGCACCCGACGGTAATTCCATACTCATTTCCAA
>DAOVVW010000132.1 GCA_030636965.1 Pseudomonadota bacterium
CACGTACGAAGGTACGATCAACAGCGAAAAAATGAGTAATAATGCTGAAAAAGTAATTTTCTTGCTCATAATCAAATCCTTTTATTCGCCCCTACTTGTCGGGGTTATGGCTCCTTTTCAACGGTGCCCCCTGCTCAAATTTCGGCAGAGATCCTGTCGGAGCACTGTCTGAAAAAGGAGGTTGGTTACCAGTTTCAGGAAAAACAGTTAATCCGCTTCGGGGAGTTAGTTTGAGGTGCTAAAACGTGGAGGTTTGAAAAAAGGCTCCGGCAATTCTATACCGGTGATTGAACTTTCTGGAAAGAACATGGGCTGAAAAACAATGAGTGTAACTAACAGGAATGTGGAAATAATGAAAGCGCAGAAAACCAGTACGCAGCTGGCTCCGCCACCAGGGTGGACAACCATGTGTTGGCCAAAGACCGCCGCCACAACCAGCAAAAGCAGAATGCTGATCAGCGGGACATGTCTATTTAATCGGAAAGTCATGGCGTTATCAGGATCCTAATCGCTCAGAGCATTTCTGCGACTGGCATACTCCTCAGTATCGATCTCACCCCTTGCGTATCTTTTCTTGAGTATCTCCAATGGATCTCTATTCTTCAGGGACGAAATGCTGATCTGTCCAGCGGTCAAAGAGCGCACCGCCATGATGGTGCCGATAATGATCAGTGCCCAGAAAAAAACCATCATAAATCCTCCGAAGCCTCCCATACCCAACATGCTGTTACCTGCATTGCTCCATCCCATCATCACTGGTTCCTCCCTGAAGTTTCAATAATTCGAGTGATTTTGTGCAAAATTCATTCCCACACGCCGGTTTGCGTTCAGATTATGTTGGCTGGAAAAACCGGGGATTATCATCCAGGGAGCTTAACTTAAGAGACTAAAAGGGTTTTTCTTAAGTGAAAAGCTATGTGGTTTTGGAATACAGAGGGTAATATTTCGCAGAAATGGATAGAGAATATAAATATTACACGATAAGTCTATGAGCAAAATTTGCGCAACTTATAGTAGCATTTACCAGGCTATAGCATGTTACCCCCTTATTTTACCGCTTTCCCAGGAGATTTTCGTTGCACTGCGTAATTTTGGCACGTCCCACAGTCAGTTTAAGAGTTATCAGTCCTGTGTAGAATCTGGTAATCTGACCTTGAAAGATACTTTTCGCAAACCGACACAAACATCTGAAAGGAGAAATTACGCTGAGATGAAGCTTCAATCTCCCTCCGCAGCCCCGGGTTCTCCGGACAGCAGGATTTCTTTACGCACACATATCATCACCGGAATCGCAATTGTCCTTCTGTTCATTATTATCTACATAATCATGAAACAGACAGGTTTGCTGGCCTTCATCATGGATGGAGACAGGTTGTCAAGCTACGTTGAGCGTATCGGGATCTACGGGCCCATGATGATCATAGGACTCATGGCCGGGGCAATCGTGGTTAATCCCATTCCCAGCGCTCCTATCGCCCTGGCTGCTGGCATGGCATATGGGCATCAATGGGGCACGATCTACGTTGTGGCAGGAGCTCTGGCTGGGGCTCTTATCGCTTTTTCAATAGGGCGCCTTATCGGTCACGAAATACTCTACCGATGGTTCGGGGACAGACTAAAAGTGGGATTGTTCGGTTCGCAGAACATGCTCACCGGTATTGTATTCATATCGCGGCTCATTCCCTTTATTTCCTTCGATATAGTGAGCTACGCCGCAGGTTTGACTGAAATAAAGGTGTGGCGTTTCACCCTGGCTACTTTCGCCGGGATAATACCTGCCAGTTTTCTTCTTACCCACTTCGGCAGTGCGATGGGAGCAGGCAATGCGAAGCGAATAGCCACTTCAGTCCTGGCCCTTGGTTTTCTGACGCTGACACCGATATTGATCAAGATCGTATACGATAAGGTACGGAAAAATAAATAACACAAAACCCCTTTTTCTGATTAATGGCGACCTTTCCCTTGCAACAGGATATAGAGTCATTATTATTAATATGAAGGTCATCTGAAATGGATCTCAGTAAGGAGTTTTGAAATGACCATGGAAAGATATATACGCAGGATCGCCGGAACCTTTGTCCTCATCAGCCTCGCACTTGGCATATGGGTCAGTCAATGGTGGTTCCTTTTCACCGCCTTCGTAGGACTCAACCTGATCCAATCGTCCTTTACTGGTTGGTGTCTGATGGAAGATATCCTGAGCAAACTCGGTATTGCGAAAACATCCGGAAAAAAGGTTGAAGCCGGGGAGTGAATTTCTCATTAGAAATCACAATCTTAGTGTTATTTCTGGCAATACTTCAAGGAAGTCTCCCGGTTGCTGAGGCTCAGCCTGACGGCAAGGGGCTGTTCACTGCCTACTGCTCCCCCTGCCATGGAAAGGGAGCCATAGGGGAAGATCCCGCCAGTCCCAGTGGAGGATTTCGAGATAATGGAACTCTAATCGCACCCGCTTTGAACGGGACAGCCCACGCCTGGCACCATGGACCAGAAATCCTTTTCGGATATGTAAAAGATGGATCCCCAGCCACTGAATCACCTATGCCCAGTTTCAGCGACAAACTGATGGATGACGAAATTTGGTCAATTATTAAATACTACCAGTCTCTTTGGCCTGAGCGAATCCGGAAGATCTACGAAAAAAACTATCCCGGCGGATTCGTCGAATAAGTTACGAATAAAGGATACTTTCAGCTTCCTCTGTATAATTACGGTCCCCGCCCTTTTCATAAAGTACCAATGATGGGTCCTCCACAAGTTCAATCCTCTTCCCTCCTTTTACCGCTTCTAAAAGGACAAAAACGGGCGGGTCTCCGGACCGGGAGCAGACTGAGCGCAATTTTGATGGTTCCATTCCGTTCCGCTTAACCGCGTCCACAAGATCATCCAGCCGTTCAGGCATATATATCCATGTGGACCTGCCTCCATCTTTGAGAAGACTCGAAGCCGCCCTGGCAAAGTCTACAACAGTGCCGAAGATCTCGTGCCGCGCTCCAGCACGGGCAGGGTCGGGGCTCAGCCTGCCGGAACCCAGTTTATAATAGGGGGGATTCGCAACTACCAGATCATATATTCCCGGAGTTTGTTTCCAGGGCGGAATTTTCAGGTCCGCGCAGAGAAAATCAACATTCGAAAGTCCGCTCAATCCGGCGCCCTCAGATGCCTGGTGAACCAGCTCTTTCTGAATTTCGATACCCAAAACACTGCACTGTGGATTATCGTGGGCAAGGACAAGGCTAACCAAACCGTTGCCGCATCCAAGGTCTGCTACTTTCCATCCGGGGAGAGGTCTTGAGAAACGGGCGAGGAGTATCCCATCGACAGAAGCCTTGACGCCTGTGGGACTCTGGACTACAAACAGCCCCCTGCCAGCGATCTCGTCAACAACCTTTTCCCTATTACTCAATCCAGAATTTTCCCTGTGAGATCGTAGGCAGAGCTATCGGTGATCCTGACGCTGACAACATCTCCTAGAACCTGTGGGCGGTCCAGGTATACGACACCGTCGACCTCCGGAGCCTGACCTCTGTGGCGCCCGTAGGTTCCTTCCTCATCGGCACCTTCGATCACAACTTCCAGGTCCTTACCCACCAGAGCCTTCAGAAGTGCAGCTGACACATTCTCCTGAGCCGCAAGCAGAATATTCATCCTCTCCCTCGCGAGCTCGTGCGGCACCTGCCCGGGGAAGTCTGCCGCTAGTGTTCCTTCCTCCCTGCTATATGGGAAAACACCCAGATGATCGATCCCGGCGTTTTTCACGAACTGGAGCAGTTCATTGAAATCCTCTTCCGTCTCCCCTGGAAAACCTGTCATGAGTGTCGACCTGATAGAGACATCGGGTAGTCGGCGTCGCACCAGTTCAAGTACATCTCGTGCATCGGGCGCGTCCTCTCTGCCCATAAGGTCCAGTATCCTTGCCGAGACGTGCTGAAAGGGGACGTCCAGATACCGGCAGACCCTCTCATCAGACGCCATTACATCCAGGAGTTCCTCATCCACCCTGGAGGGATGTATGTATAGAACCCTGAGCCAGCAATCCCCCTCGATCTTCAGAACCTCCCTTAAAAGTCCTGAAAGGCTGCCCGTCGGGCCGTCGAGGCCGTATCTTCCTGAATCCTGGGAAACCAGGGTTATCTCACTGACATCCTGATCGAGGAGCCACCGAACCTCGTCGAGAATTGAGGAGACCTCCCTGCTCGAAAACTCCCCCCGAAGGCTGGGTATCATGCAGTAGGAGCAGTGGTTGGAGCACCCCTCCCCTATCTTGAGGTAGGCTCTGTGGTATGGAAAACTTCTCAGTCGTGGGGGAAACTTGTCGTGCTCGGATCTTTTGATCGGTTTCTTCCCGGTTACAGCCTCAACAATACCCTCAAGATTTTTGGGATGAACGACCCCGTCTATTTCAGGGATCTCCCCCCTCAGATCCTCGCCGTACCGGCTCACCATGCATCCCGTAACAACAAGCCTGTCGGCTCTGCCTTCACCTTTTTGCTTCGCCAACTCAACGATCTGGTCCAGAGACTCCGTAACCGCTTCAGACAGGAAAGCGCACGTATTGACAAGCAGGCAATCTACATCGTCGAAATCCTCCAGGATCTGGTAGCCCTGGGCGGCGAGGTGGCCGAGCATTACCTCGGTGTCGACCAGGTTCTTGGAACATCCCAG
>DAOVVW010000172.1 GCA_030636965.1 Pseudomonadota bacterium
GTTAAACACCTCTACAAATCAAGCACATCAAACATACTGAACAATCCCGGTTCTTTCCCGACCACCCACACAGCCGCCCGAACTGCACCCTGTGCGAAATTGTCTCGACTGTGTGCCCTGTGTGTCAGCTCCAGACGCTCGCCGGGTCCTGCCATAATAAGGGTGTGTTCACCCACTATATCACCGGCCCTGATAGTCTGGATCCCGATCTCCTCTGGAGATCGTTCTCCGATCATGCCATGCCGGGAGTAAACAGCGTGTTGGTCCAGGTTTCTGTCAAGTGCTCCCGCCACCGATTCCGCCAGTCTTATGGCAGTTCCGCTGGGGGCATCCTTTTTCATGCGGTGGTGGGCCTCTACGATCTCCATGTCGTATTCGGTACCGAGGGATTGGGCTGCGGTTTCGGCGAGTTTGAACAGGACATTAACACCGACGCTCATATTGGGTGAGATCACCGTAGGTATCTGTTGGGCAAACATATGCATCGCTTCGGTTTCCTCTTCAGAGAATCCGGTGGTTCCCACAACCGCAGCAATACCCTTATCTATGCAGGCTTCGAGGTTTCTCAGGGAAACAGATGGCGCAGTGAAGTCGATGAGGACATCGGCGGTTCCCAGCGTGGACTGAAGATCATCTGTGATGGTGATCCCACTTTCGGCGATACCTGCCATGAGGCCGGGATCCTTTCCAATGTCAGGATGACCTTCTCTTTCGATCACTCCCACAAGAGTGACCTTTCCAGAGTCCTGAAGTGACCGGATAATGGCCTTTCCCATTCGTCCGGCCCCACCAGAAACTGCTACACGGATCATCTTTGATTGGTCGTAAAAAGTCCATTCATGGCTTTTTACTCCTCGGAAAGTGAAAAGTGTCATTTTCACTTTCCTCACAAATCAATGACTTGTGTTACAAGTCATTGATTTGGGCGCCCCTCAATGGGCGCGTTGATTCCTTGTTATTGTACTTGAAAGTTTCATTTTACCTGGGAGCCTGATGAGGTTCTCCGTCAGGCTCCTAGTTCTATACCAAAATCTATAAGTGCCTGTCTGACCTCTCCGGTTACGCTTTCAGAAAGAGGAACAAGGGGAAGTCTTAGTTCGTTTCCTATCTTTCCCATCATGGCAAGGGCCCCCTTGACCGGGATGGGATTGGTCTCCACGAACATTGCGTCGGAAAGGGGCAGCAGCTTGTAATGAAGGTCTCTGGCAGTATCCATATTTCCGCCCATAAATGCCTGCACCATTTCCGTCATTTCGGCTGGCGCGACATTTGAGACTACTGAAATAACACCCTTTCCACCGATTCCCAGAAGTGAATAGACAATAGCGTCCTCGCCGGACAGGATTACGAAATCATCCGGAACCAGTTTCAGGGTGTAGCTTGCCTGCTTGAGATCGGCTGTTGCATCCTTGAGACCCACAATGTTAGGTATTTGAGCTAATCTGGCAACAGTTTCCGGCAGCATATTGATCCCGGTCCTCCCGGGGACATTGTACAGGATGATCGGTATGTCTACCTTTTCTGCAACATGCGAGAAGTGTTGGAAAAGCCCCTCCTGCGTGGGTTTGTTGTAGTATGGGGTGATCATCAGAGAAGCGTCCGCCCCGATTTCCTTTATACCTTCAGTCAGCATGACAGCCTCGGAAGTGGAGTTCGAACCGGATCCCGCCACAACTGGCACGCGGCCGGCCGCCTGATCCACTGTGATCCTTACGACTTCCAGGTGCTCCTCATGACTGAGGGTAGAAGCTTCCCCAGTGGTGCCGCAGGGAACAACTGCATTTATGCCCTGATCTATCTGGAAATCGATGTGCCTTCGAAGTGCATCCTCATCTATTTTACCACCAGCAAAAGGAGTTACCAGCGCGGTCATGGCTCCTGTAAACATGTTATCCTCCCTGGACAGTTTCATTGCTGAGCTGTCCCTCATATACCTGAAGAGCCGTTCCTTCCATGAAGACATCTTCCCCCATGGGGTCGGCAGAATCTACGAAAACTTTGAGCTGTTCTTCGCTCCTTGTTATTACAGTAACAGGAGGTTTTACCAAGCCTCTTAACGTGCAGATAATTGCAACAGCAACAGCGCCGGTGCCGCAAGCCAGCGTCTCCGCCTCCACACCCCTTTCATATGTCCTCATTCGGATCGTCTCATTGCCAACTACTTCAGCGAAGTTAACGTTCGTGCCAGCGGGCGAGAATTGAAGATGGCCACGGATTTCCCTGCCCAGTTCCTGAACCGGAGCGTCACCGAGCTCCCCATCCGGTGTGATTATTACAGTGTGAGGAACGCCTGTATTAACGTAGCCGACGGTTATCTCAGTACCGTCGTTCAATTTTAGTTCTACGATCTCGTTCAGGTCAAATGGAGGTGTCAATTGAACCCTGACGACAGAACCATTCACATCGGCGCGAATAGGACCGGCAAGGGTCCTGAAAGTCATGGAAGCGGGGGCGATCCCTTTCATGAGGGCGAATCTGGCCGCGCAGCGGGAGCCGTTGCCGCACATCTCAGCTTCACTTCCGTCGGAGTTGAAGAACCTCCAGGAAAAATCGAATTCGCTGTCGTCCTGGATCAGGATCACGCCATCCGCTCCAACGGATCTGCTCCTGCGGCAGACATTCACAGTAAAGTCTACCATCTCATCATCACCGATGAGTCTCTTCCTGTTGTCGATGAGGATGAAATCATTACCTGTCCCGCTCATCTTGGCGAATGGTAATGGAAACTCAGCCATTGAAAAACCTCTCTCCTTTAACAAGATCAACGAAAGTTTCCCGGTTTCGGACTACTTCAAAACGGTTATCCCTGACCATAACCTCTGCAACTCTGGGCCTGGAATTATACTGTGACGACATGGGAAATCCGTAGGCGCCCGAACCCATTACTGCCAGCAGCTCTCCCTCTGCCACCACGGACATCTTGTGATCCTTGGCCAGATAATCGGTGGATTCACACACAGGCCCTACCACGTCAACGATAATTTCCTCCCTTTCTGTCCGGAAAACGGGCCGTATCTCCTGGTATGCCTCGTAGAGGCACGGTCTTATAAGATCGTTCATGGCTGCGTCCACAATGATAAAATTCTTTTCGGCAGTCTTTTTGTTGTAAAGTACTCTTGTAACCAGAATGCCAGCGTTTCCCACGATCACCCTGCCAGGTTCAAAGATGAGGGTTTTTTCTGTATCGCCCACCGCGTCGAGTATCGTATCCGCATAATCAGAGGGAAGGGGAGGGGCTTCTTCTCCATAGACGATTCCGAGACCCCCACCTACGTCTATATACCTGATCTCCATTCCCTCCTGGTCGAGGACGGAAACCAACTCCATCAGCTTTGTAACAGCCTCCCCGAAGGGAGCTGAGGTTGTCAGTTGGGAACCGATGTGACAGTCGGCTCCCACCACCTGTATGTGGTCCATCTTTGCTGCCTGTCGGTAGATGGACAGAGCTTCAGTTGCAGATATCCCGAACTTGTTATTCTTCAAGCCCGTAGATATATAAGGGTGGGTTTTGGGGTCCACGTCTGGATTTACTCGCAGGGCCACCGGAGCAACGCTGTCCATATCCTTTGCCACCCTCGACAGGGCTGACAGTTCGCTCGTAGATTCTACATTGAACATCAAAATGCCTGATTCAAGGGCGAATCGGAGCTCTTCATCCTTCTTGCCAACCCCTGAAAATACTATCTTGTCAGGTGATATACCCGCACGAAGGGCCCTGAATAGCTCTCCGCCTGAAACTATATCCGCCCCTGCACCCAGGTCAGCCAGCAGTTTGAGTACAGCGAGATTGGAGTTGGCCTTCACGGAGTAGCACACGAGATGGTCGACATCAGCGAAAGCCTCGGTGAATACAGTATAGTGCCTGATGATGGTCGACGCGCTGTAGAGGTAAAAAGGCGTACCTACTTCGGCGGCGATCCTTTCAACGGGAACGTCTTCGCA
>DAOVVW010000271.1 GCA_030636965.1 Pseudomonadota bacterium
GCCTCTGGGCGCTGGGTCCGAACCTTCTAGTCAAGGATATGGAGGCTATTATTAAGGCCTCATACCTCTGTAACGAGCTAGGAATGGATACGATCTCGGCGGGCGCAACAATAGCCTGCGCAATGGAGTTGTCAGAAAGAGGTATAAGGGAATCGTCTCTTGAGTTCGGAGAGCCATCAGGCGTGATGGATGCCCTGGAGAAGATCAGCGCCAGGAAGGGTGAGGGGGATGAGCTGGCCGAAGGTTCAAGGTATCTGGCAGCAGCATGTGAAGCACCGGAATATGCGATGCAGGTGAAGGGTATGGAGCTTCCGGGTTACGATCCTCGCGGTGCCCAGGGACAGGGCCTTGCTTATGCCACTTCCAACCGGGGTGGCTGCCATTTAAGGGGAGGATATCTCATTGCAAGGGAGATCCTGGGAATACCAAAGAAAGTTCACGGGCATATAGTCCTTGGAAAGGGCGGGCATGTCGCAAGAGCCCAGGATTTTGGGGCCATTGCTGATTCCCTTTCAGCATGCCGCTTTGCCACTTTTGCGCTATCCCAGGAATACTGGTCGAGGATGGTACACGCGGTCACCGGATGGGATATTTCGGGTGAGGATCTGATGGGGATCGGTGAGAGGATAATTAATCTGGAACGGATATTGAATATAGACAGGGGTGTTGGTCCGGCGGAAGATACACTACCCCCGCGATTGCTGACGGAACCCCTCAAAGAGGGTCCGTGCGCAGGTGAGGTGGTCAGGCTTGACGAGATGCTTGAAGAATACTACGCGCACAGGGACTGGCCGGATGGTATACCGTCCGGGAAGAAGAGAATGGAGCTTGATCTGTATGAAAATGGAAGGAGAATCCTGGGAGAGGCTGGTTGAGGAGTTTGCCGGCGTCGGCAGTATTCTGTTTGCTGCGGGACTGAATAATTCCCACAGCGGTAACCTCAGTGTCAGGGTAGGAGACAACGTCATTATTACCAGGCGTGGCGCCATGCTTGCCGAGATCACCTCACAGGATCTCATCGCAGTGGGCCTGGAGCACGATGACAGCGGGATCGCTCTGGCATCAACCGAGGTGAACGTACACAGGAGCATTTATGAATCTACTTCTGCCCTGGCAATTGTTCACACTCACCCCAGATCCGCGATCACACTTTCTCTGGAAGGCAAAGACATTGTTCCCGTAGATGTTGAGGGCCGCTACTACTTCAAGCGAGTGCCGGTACTGGAAGTTGCGCAGGCAATCGGATCAAAGGAGCTTGAAAAGGAGCTTCCAGAGTTGCTCAAGAACTTTCCCATAGTTATTGTCAAAGGCCATGGCGCTTTCGCGGTAGGTGGTAACCTGGAAGAAGGATTGCAGATCTCCCATGCGATGGAGTGGTCGTGCGATATAATTCTCCGCTGCCGGGCTCTCGGGCTTTCCGTAGATGAGCTCCTGGCAAAGGAAGAGCACGGAGACTGGTAATATGAGGCTGGATGTCTTCAGGGATAAGCAGTATCTGGGTGGATATAACATTGGCACTACTTCCGAGGTCAGGATCGGTCGTGGAATAAAGAATCAGATCATTCTGCCCGATTCAGAAGTAAGTCGTAAGCACGCAAGACTCGTGAGGCACGGTGCGGGCTATATGTTAATTGACGAGAGCAGGAACGGGACCATGATGAATGGCAAGAAAGTCAACAACGTCCGCCTGGAAAGCGGTGATGAATTTCAGATTGGATCTTTTAAGATTAAGTTAGATGACGACGTAGATGACTGGGATCAGCCGACGGAGGAGAGCAGGGTCCTGGACAAGGAATCGTTCCAGGGGATCGTGGGAACATCACCAGCCATCAGGAACCTGTTTGAGTTTATTAAAAGGGTATCGGCCTCTGACGGTACTGTTCTTATAAATGGTGAAACAGGGACGGGCAAGGAACTGGTGGCAAGGGCAGTTCATGCCCTCGGCGTCCGGGCAAAGGGTCATTTTGTCGCGATCAATTGCAGCGCCATTTCCCCTGATCTTGTGGAAAGTGAGCTTTTCGGACACGAGAAGGGCTCGTTCACAGGTGCGGTGAAGAGCAGGAAAGGGGCCTTTGAGCAGGCCAACGGCGGTACGTTGTTTCTGGACGAGATTGGAGATCTTTCCCTGGATCTTCAACCCAAGCTACTGCGAGTACTCGAAGAGGGCGTGATCCGGAGAGTCGGATCTCAGATCGAAAACGAGGTGGATGTGAGGGTTGTAGCTGCCACCCACCGTGATCTTAAAGAGGAAGTGGATAATGGCAATTTCAGGGCCGATCTCCTCTACAGGCTCTTTGTGCTCCCTCTTTTTGTACCGCCCCTTCGTGAACGCAAGGAAGACATAGAACTTCTAACCAGACATTTCATGGGCAGCAGAGGTGAACTTGTACCGGAGGCGCAGCAGTACCTCGTGGATCACCCCTGGCCGGGTAACGTTCGGGAACTGAAAAATGTACTGGAGCGAGCCTGCATAATGAAGGTAGACGGTTCTATTGAGCCTGGAGATCTCATCTTCCTGGATGAGGAGGGTACGAAGCCTGAATTTTCCGATGATCACTCACTGGAGGATCTTGAGAAAATGTACTATTCGAGGGCACTGGAAAAAAGCGACGGGAGTATCCGCGCGGCGGCAAAATCTCTGGGCATTCCCAAATCCACATTTTTCGACAGGTTGAAGAAATATGGGTTGACCAAGGGAGATGGTGATTGATCGCGTCCAATGACCAACGTCCAACGACCAACGTGTATATTTCATATAAATATTTTACATGGGACTTGAGACTAGGGACGAGAGGCTCCGGCTATAGGCCGGCCGAGTATCGGAGTATGGGGGTAGAACA
>DAOVVW010000254.1 GCA_030636965.1 Pseudomonadota bacterium
ACCACAGGACAGGTTTCGAATCGGGTAATGTGGATGCGGTTCTGGATGGAGATCTCGATGGTTTCATCCGGGCTTTCCTTTTTTCCGAGGGCTAGGTGAATGGGGATTGAAGACGGGAAAGCCATGACGAGGGCTGTCCATCTGGCCGGGAAGGGGCGCGGAACAACCCACCCTAATCCCATGGTTGGAGCGGTACTTGTCAAGGATGGAAGGATAATAGGCGAGGGATGGCACTCCTCACCCGGCAAGCCACATGCCGAGATCCTGGCAATCGAGGATGCGGGACATAAGGCTGCCGATTCTACCATGTACGTTAACCTGGAGCCGTGCTGCCACTTTGGCAGAACCCCGCCATGCACCGATGCGATTACCGGTGCCGGGGTAAAAAGGGTGGTTGTAGCATGCCTTGATACGAACTCGAAGGTTTCCGGGAAAGGGATCGAGGCGCTCCGCAATAAAGGTGTTGAGGTGGTAACAGGGGTAGGCGAGGCCAGAGCGCTGGAACTGAACAGGGCATATTTTTACTTTGCCGCTACAGGCAGGCCCTATGTAACCCTGAAACTGGCATCGAGTCTTGATGGCAGGATCGCCACCTCTTCGGGTCACTCCAGGTGGATCACAGGTGAGGTATCCCGGAGGGCTGTTCACAACCTGCGGGCGCAGGTTGACGGGATCCTGGTAGGAGCGGGCACTGTACTTGCCGATGATCCCCTTCTGACCGCCCGGGATGTCGGGGCAAAGGTTCAGCCCGTGAGGATAGTTCTTGACCCGGCGCTTAAAACTCCTCTGAAGGCCAAACTGGTAAGAGAAGCCGAGGACAGAAAAACCCTGCTTGTTGTCGGCAAGTCGGTCGCTGATGCCGCAACAGAGCCTTTTCGAGAGTACGGCGTCAATTTCATCAAGCTTCCTCTTCGTAAGGGTTTTTTCTCATGGCAGGATATTTACGGGGCCCTTCTGAAAAACGATGTTATCCACCTCCTGGTCGAGGGAGGATCCCGAACTGCCGCCTGGTTTGTAGCTGAGGGCGCTGTGAGAAGGTTGGAGATCTTCTTTGCTCCGGTCCTTCTTGGTGGAGACGCTGTACCATCCATAGGCGACCTGATGCTGGACAACCTCAAGGATGCCCCCGGCTTCAATCATGTCCGTTGGAGTAAATCGGGAGAGGATCTGAGACTGGTAGCGGATAAAATTTAAATAATGATTAAGTTGTTGGTTGTTAGTTGTTGGTTGTTGGTTATGACTATCAACTAACCACTAAACACTAACAACTTGACGATGAATTTAAAAAAATAACGGAAATGAAAAGAACCTGGGATACTTTTTAAGGAATCATGAAAAAATGTTCACTGGTACTGTCGAAGAGATCGGGAAAATAGAATCCATTGTGCGCGCCGGTGGTGGCTTGCGGATGAAAGTCGCAGCAAAAGTGATTCTTGACGACACGAAGCAGGGGGACAGTATAGCCCTTGACGGTGTATGCCTAACCGTGGAGGAGCTTACAGATGGATACTTTGATTGTTTTGTTTCTACTGAGACTCTGGAAGTTTCAACCCTGGCTCAGATCCGCAGCGGAAGTGAAGTAAATTTGGAGAGAGCCCTCGCTGTCGGTGGCAGGATAGGCGGGCACTTCATGCCAGGCCATGTCGAGGCAGTGGGTTCGCTTCACTCTGTACAGCGATCGGGTGAGGGATATGTTTTCACATTCTCTTTTCCCGAGGATTTTAAGCAATATGTTGTCCCGAAAGGATCGGTGGCCGTTGATGGTGTCAGTTTGACGATAGCTGATATCCACGGTGATAGTTTCAGTGTGTCTGTAATACCGGAGACCTATGACAATACGACCTTGAGATTGAAAAGGGTTGGGGACTCTGTTAACTTGGAACCCGATCTTATTCTGAAGTACGTAAGGACATCGCTGGAAGCCCTTCTCGATCAGGAAGGCGAGGAGGGGATCACTATGGAAAAGCTCATAAATTCGGGTTTTATCCCGAGTTAGGGAGGTTGAAATGCCTGTTTCATCAGTTGAAAGTGCCCTTGAGGATCTGCGTGAGGGCAAGATCATCATCCTGGTGGATGACGAAGACCGGGAGAATGAAGGTGACTTCATGGTCGCTGCCCAGAATGTGACTCCCGAAATAGTCAATTTTATGGCCCTCCATGGAAGAGGCCTTATCTGCCTGTCACTTACGGAGGACAAGTGCGATTCACTCCAACTGCATCAGATGGTTAACGACAACACCACCAAATATGGAACCGCCTTTACGGTTTCTATCGAGGCAAGGAAAGGCGTTACGACCGGGATTTCCGCAGCCGACAGGGCAAAAACGATCCTGGCCGCCATTGATGATGAATGCAGGCCGGAGGATCTTGTCCGGCCAGGACACATCTTTCCCATCAGGGCACGGAAGGGCGGAGTGCTCGTGCGCGCAGGCCAGACAGAAGGATCAGTTGATCTCGCCAGGGCAGCCGGTCTGAAGCCATTCGGTGTTATATGCGAGATAATGAATGAAGATGGAACGATGGCTCGCCTGCCCGAGTTGATAGAGGTGGCGGACCGATTCGATCTGAAAATAATTACGATAGCCGATGTCGTCAAGTACAGGATGAAGAACGAGTGTCTTGTGGTGAGGGCAGCAACTACCGAGATGCCTACACGATTTGGCGTGTTCACGGCGATCGCCTTCAAAAACGAGATAGACGAACAGGAGCACGTCGCGTTGGTGGTTGGGGACATTGACAGGGAAACTTCCACTATGGTCAGAGTGCACTCCGAGTGCCTGACCGGCGATGTGTTTCACTCCCACCGCTGTGACTGCGGAGAACAGTTGGAAAATTCCCTCAAGATGATCCAGGCCGAAGGAAAGGGCGTATTACTATACATGCACCAGGAGGGTAGGGGTATCGGTCTGGCAAACAAACTGAAGTCATATCAGATCCAGGACGAGGGAAAGGACACCGTTGAAGCCAACCTGGAACTGGGTTTTGCCCCCGATCTGCGGGATTACGGGA
>DAOVVW010000246.1 GCA_030636965.1 Pseudomonadota bacterium
GAGGCAGCATATATGAGGTTCTGGGCGGCACCGAAAGCGTAGATGCACACCCGCTCCGGCAGGTCTTTCGTTAGCAGGTTACCGAAGGCATCAAATTGAAACCGGTCACCTGTCTTATGCTGGCTGTTACACCCGTTGGATTCAACTACCTCCAGGATTATCGTTTTCTTCATCAGTTCCGGGGCCCTGGCAAGTACATCCTCGTTCCTTGGATTGCTTTTGAACTTTTCCATCTCCTCGTCGGAAAAACCCAACCGTCTTTTCATCAGCATAAAAGTCATCATCAACCTCCAGTTAGCCATTTTATATTTTCTCCTGATTCAGGCAGCATCTAAAAACACATCATCCCCGTCAGGGAAGATGCACATCAATCTCTTTGCCTCCATATTTGTGTATCGAATCGCGGGCCCTTACGGTTACCATCGTCTCTCCCGCCGGAATCGTGATCCCTGAAAGACTCCGGGTGAACGGCTGCTCTGACACGTGGGGGTGCAGCAGAACTCTTGTGGCAATGACGTTATCGTCAGATGTCAGCACCTCCCAGCGGTCCGCGTAATGATTCCAACCAGTATCGGCGTGGCCAATGGTCACATTGAAGGTATACGTGCCGCTGTCTGATCTGCTTACTTTGACTTCAATAACATCTGCTTCTCCCGCCCGGCATTTTCCTGATATTAACAGGACAATCATAGCCACAAAAATGGTCATTAAAATCTTTTGTGGAGTTATATGATTTTTCTTATGCATACCCTGATTTCTTCCCAGTCATTTCCTCAATATCCACCCTGATTATGAGGACAGTGCTGATCTCGCTGTCGTCGAAGGAATGCTTACCTGCAGAATAGTTTTCCATGATTATCTCCAGGGCTTTGCGTTTGTCGTCTCCCTCCTCAACTATCCGGGCCTTGCCGAAGCCCACAACGCTCCTGTACCTCATTGACCACCCGCAGGCACGTTCAGCTGCCGTTACTTCCTGATCAATGTCGAAAGCAAAACAGACATTGGGGTTGTTCTTAAGTATGTCGATTTTTCTGCCCTGCGGTGCAGAGTGAAAGAAAATGCTGCCATCCCGATATCCAAAGCAGAGGGGAATCAGGTACGGCCTGTCACCATCTGTCATAGCGAGTCTGCAGACTGTGGAATTGTTAATTATTTCCTCCATTTCGGACCTGGAACGTATCTGCTTTTCATGTCTTCTCATAATGCTTTTCCCTGTGGCCGTAGCCGTCTAATCCCCCAGGTTGAGGGTTCTATCCTCTTTTATGCTGGCATCGTTGTCACTATTGAGCTCCTCACCAAGGCGCTGCAGGTTTTCAATGATGGAGCGTCCCTCTGACACAAGACGCTCCTGAAGCTCAGGATGATTCACAAACATCCAGAACGCCCTCCTTCGCTGAAGGATCCCGCCGGCCCGATCCCTGTATTGAAGGATGAAATATGCGGAAAGGGGAAGCAATGCCGTGTAAAGGCCGGCCCAGACAGCTGGCAGGAAAAACCAGGCGGCGGCTATCTGGATAATGTAGAAAAGGGGGAATACCACGACCCCGGGAAAGACAACGTTGCTGGCTACCTGATCCTTTTCCTGGGCAAACTTTAAGGCAAACAGGCGCACAAGCTGATAGGGTACCAGGTGGTTTACAAAACCCCAGGCCGTCATGGGCAGCCCCACGAGGAGAAAACCGATCTCCCGAAAAATAAATGCGGCGGCAGCCCAGGTGCTCATCTTTATATAGACTTCACCAGGCGCAATTCCGAGCTCGCGCAATTCCGAGCGATATCTTGCCACTCGGAGCTTGAGGTCTTCGACCTCCCTGGGTCTTGTATCTTTCAGCCTGTCGTACCCGTCCTTGATGGTCTTTACGAGGGCCACATGGGATGCCACTGTTTTCTTTTTTCTCCATATCGGTTCGGGGGCCATCCCGCCGGTTACCAGTACTCTTGCTACCCAGATGAGCAGGATGGAATCAATCCTCTTTTCAAAATTGAGCGTCAGGCCTCTTACCCTGTCCTGCATTTCCGCGATCAGCCCCTCCGCGCTACTGACCGGGTTTGCCTCCACCCACTCCTGTACATTTACGGCTTCGCCGAAGCAGACCCACACGTCTGAACGGAATCTTGCCTTGTGGGGAAAATGAAGCCCTACCGGGACAATTCTTAGCGGGACAGAAGCGTCTTCTGACAGTGTATAGTCCAGGGCCAGACGGGCAGCACCCCACCTGAAGGGCCTTATACCCGGATCGGAGTGACTCTGACCCTCCGGGAAGATGATGATAGCTCCTTCATTTTTCAGGCGGCGCATGCACTCATCGAGGGCCTTTATGTTCCTTGAGCGGTCGGCTCCCAGTTCACTATCCTGCTTTCTGTGGAACCTGATCACGTTGGCCTTCCTCATAAGGTAAGCCATAAATGGATGATGTTCACCCAGGGTGCTCTTGGCCGTCAGGGAAACCGGCCTTGGGACGTTTTTGAGCACAATAAGGGCATCAACGAGTGCATTGGGATGGTTCGGCAGGAACAGTACAGGTCCAGTTCGTGGAATATTTTCCAGACCCTCAACCTCAATACGCTTGAAAAAAACCCGCAAGGCCATATGAAACAGGAAGCGCAAAACTCTGTAGATCAAGATATTCCTCCCTGTTCGTACCTCTTAGCTGCCTCGCCACGCATCTCCGAATAGACCATAACTCAGGCTGAGTTCCGCTACTCTATCACCAACTCTGCTGCTGCCCTCTTGCCCTCCTCCTCGTTCACGAAGAAGAGGCATGCA
Organism: Pseudomonadota bacterium; assembly: GCA_030636965.1. Taxonomy (GTDB): domain Bacteria; phylum BMS3Abin14; class BMS3Abin14; order BMS3Abin14; family BMS3Abin14; genus SZUA-178. The sequence goes on from DAOVVW010000246.1 coordinate 2,768, forward strand.
GCACCAATTATCAGAAGGACGGTCACAACAAAGATGGCATTGCGGGGAGCGCCTGTTGCAACGGCCACCCATCCCATGAGTATTGGACCCAGGACTGCGGCGAACTTCCCGAGCATATTGTAGAATCCGAAGAATTCGGCCGCCTGGTCTTTTGGTATGATCCTGGTGTAGAAGGATCTGCTCAGGGACTGGATCCCTCCCTGCACAAGCCCGATGGCGATAGCCATGGCGAAGAACTCGGCCTCGGTGTCTAAAAAGTAGCCCCAGCCCGTAATACATACGTATACAATGATGGCGATGTATATCCCTGTTTTGGGGCCGAGCTTCTCACCGATCTTGCCAAA
>DAOVVW010000139.1 GCA_030636965.1 Pseudomonadota bacterium
CGGGGGGCTTGCCGGAAAGAACAGCACTGTCCTCCGGCTCGACGGCGACAATCTTGAACTCGGGTTTTTTCTCTTTGATTACCTCTCCTATGCCAGTTAGGGTGCCCCCTGTTCCGACACCGCCCACAACTATATCCACCTCACCATCGGTGTCGTTCCAGATCTCGACGGCTGTAGTGGTGCGGTGGATCTCGGGATTGGCGGGGTTCTCGAACTGCTGGGGCATGAAGGCGTTATCGTTTTCTTCTACCATTTCGGTGGCTTTTGCAATAGCCCCCTTCATGCCATCGGAGCCGGGTGTAAGTACAAGTTCGGCACCCAATGCCGCAAGAAGGGTCCTTCGCTCGACGCTCATGGTGTCCGGCATGGTGAGGATCAGGCGGTATCCGCGGCTCGCCGCCACAAAGGCCAGGGCTATACCGGTATTGCCGGATGTAGGCTCCACCATTACTGTTTCGGAATTCAGGAGGCCATCCTTTTCCGCGGCGTCTATCATGGAAAGGCCTATCCTGTCCTTGACATTCGAGTAGGGGTTGAAAGACTCCAATTTGGCCAGGATCTCTGTGCCCGTTTTATCGCTTGGGCCATTGATCCTGAGGAGAGGTGTGTTTCCAATAAGCTCATCAATACTGTTGTAGATCTTTTTCATAACCTGTCTCCTTGCTATTCAGACTCCTTGAATTTTTTAAACAAACGCATATAGGTATTGTCTACCAGAAATATACTAAAAGTCAAGAAAGTGCTGCTATATACATACATAATTAGGTAGGGAATAGATTTTCCACCCTGCCATATCACTTCTCCAGGAGGCTGAGATCCTGGGGGGTGTTAAGGTTGGACAGGGGATCAGGTGTGCCCTCCGGGACCGGAGGGAGTTCGGGATTTAATACGTTCATCCCCTCAAGGGCCCCAAGTACTTTAAGGGAACCTTTTTCAAGATTTTCGCGGATCTGGTTCAGACAGGAGGTGGAGTATATGGCAAAGAGAGGTTCGTAACCCCTCGATCCTTTGGGTATGACTGCATCAGCTCCTTGACGCACCTCGGCAATGGATGTCATCAGATCCGTATCAAGAAAGGGCATGTCCGAGGCTATGGCAAAGATAAAAGGAGTCTGCGTCAGGGCAAGACCGGTGTAGATCCCCCCAAGGGCGCCGCAGTCGGGGATAATATCGGGGTGAGATTGTATTTTCAGCTCGTCGAACTCGGGACGATGGTGTCCCACAACTAAAGTTTCAGCAAAGAGGGGTGCGATCTTCCGGAATGTTTTTTCGATGATCGGCTTGCCATGTACAGGTATAAGGACTTTGTCCCGGCCCATTCTCTTGCCCTTACCCCCAACGAGGACGACGCCGGTTATGTCTTCAAAGGCGGCCTTATGGCTCATCCACTGTCCGCTTTTGTGACCAGCCAATAGAGGACTCCAAGAACAAGCAGGGTTATAACGACACTTGCGTACTGTATGATGTCGTCTCCATGCTTAAGGGTCCCAATGAGGACCTTCCTGATGAAAGCCACGATGACGACACCAATGAAGATCTTGATGGGGATCTTCTTTCCCTTGAGATGTGCGATCTCGGTTCCTAAAAGCTCGATCATCATCCATATGATAAGCAGTGAACCGAGGGCGGCCACAACGGTGCTTTCTATATTTGGATTTTTGAATACCCCGATAAAATCGTGTACGAAAAGACCAACGACTGCGATCGAAACAGCCGCCAGGGCAATAGCCAGTACGAGGTTAAGCCCGTGGGTAAACCGCTCCATCAAATTTATCAACGTACTCTCGAGTCGATAGGACACGAAATATTTCTGCAGCTCTGCCTGACGATAGGAGCTTGTAAGGATGTCCAGGTTCATGTCGAGGAGTTTTCCTATGGCGATGGTGATTTGCTCCCTCTCCTCCTCCGGTACGTATGACTGTATAATTTCTGTAATGAACTGCCTTACCCGTGCCATTGCGGAGTTTACGTAATGACCGTCCAGGCTAATATTGACATGGATCTTTCCTACCTGCCTCAGGTAACGAAAGTAGGCTTCATCGTATGTTCCTGAAAACAGCCTCATGAACCATCCAGAGATGGCCATTTTGTGCCGTTTGTACGTTTCCTGGTTCTGGAAGAAGTCGGCAGTCTCCTCGTAGGACATAACGTACTCATAGAAATCGTCTGAAAACCCGTCCCTATGCTCCTTCATTAACGGTTGGAGACCCTTCAGGAGCAGTTCATCCTCTTTTGTCAACTGATAGTGTTCCTTGTTCCTGTTTGCTGAGAGCATAGTCTCTCCTTTTAGGCTTCCGGATCTGACATCCAGAGCACATTCTCCTCGCCGATCACGAATATGCCTTTGTCGTCTACAGTATATCCCAGTTCTTCCAACTGTTCTGCGGATTTAACTTCAACAAGCTCGCCCATCACGGCCTTTTCCTCTGAAGTCATGTGGTAGAGGTGGATCTCCAGGAGGAGGAAGTCCGGTTCCATACCCACACCCTTCTTTATAAAGAAGGGGAATTCCCAGGCCTCCACCTCATTTTCCGGACAGCGCGCTATTGGTAGCTTCTTATCCTCGGTCATTTCCTCTCTCCACAAAGTTATCTTTGGTATCTGATCTGTTTACGCCATCTTAAATCAGGTCGTGAGAGTTTTGAAGTGTTAAAAACTTGATTCATCTCCAAATTAGTTGGTGGATGTCGGTATATGAACTCTAAAAGCAGGGCTTTTGGGTGCTATAATTCGGCTGCTAAGTAGCACTGATATGTGTCGGGGTAGCGGTGTGCCGAAGTGTCGGCGTTTACTCCCCTCCCCTGGCGGGAGGGGAACTTAAGGGGAGGGGGTAGAACATTAGAGCATTAGAAATTAGAGTATTAGTAACCATTAACTGTAGTTATTTCGTGATAAATTGCCCCAGGGTTGTTCACTAAAAGACGGGGAATATACCCTATAAAAAACTTGACTTGATGCCTTGGGTATGTATAATCGACAATTCCTTATCGAGAGTGGCGGAGGGACGGGCCCTTTGATGCCACAGCAACCGGTCACACAGAATGCGTGACGTCCGGTGCTAATTCCCGCAAGAGAATCTTGGAAGATAAGGAGACGGGTACCGTTATTGCCCCCTCCTAACTTTTAGGAGGGGGCTTTTTATTAACCCCAGCAAGGGAGGAGAAAAATGGCCGAGGTAAGAAAAAGCTTCGAGGAAATCAACGAGAAGATAAGGACTGGTAAGGCGGTGGTTGTCACCGCCGAAGAGATGTCCGATATCGTTGATGAAAAGGGCACAAAAACGGCCGCCCAGGAGGTGGACGTGGTTACAACAGGGACCTTCGGGATGATGTGCTCCTCGGGCGCCATGTTCAATTTTGGCCACTCCACTCCGAAGATCAAGGCGGCACAGGTATGGCTCAACGATGTTCCCGCATACGCCGGTTACGCTGCCGTTGATATATACATTGGAGCTACGGAGCCCAGCAAGGATGATCCCTTAAACAAGGTGCATCCAGGGGAATTCCCCTACGGCGGCGGCCACGTTATTGAGGATCTCGTTTCAGGTGAGACGGTCAACCTCAGGGCCGAGGGCTACGGTACGGACTGCTATCCATCTACCAATTTTGAGAAAGATGTAACTCTGGACGATATCCCCTACGCCGTACTGCTGAATCCCAGGAACTGCTACCAGAATTACAACTGTGCTGTAAATACCGGTGACAAGACGATCTACACCTATCTGGGAGTTCTCAAGCCCGACACCGGCAATGGCAACTATTGCAGCGCCGGTCAGTTGTCGCCTCTTCTAAACGATCCCTACTATCGAACAATCGGGGTGGGGACGAAGATCTTCCTTGGCGGCGGCCTGGGAGCAGTCATGTGGCATGGAACACAGCACAATCCTGCAGCGGAGCGGGGTGACAATGATGTTACAAGAGCTCCGGCCGGTACCATCGCCGTGATTGGTGACTTGAAGCAGATGCAGAAAAAATATCTGCGGGGCGCCAGCATGCTCGGATACGGTCTCAGTTTGTTCGTTGGTATGGGTATCCCCATTCCGATCCTCGACGAGGAGATGGCTCGATACACCGCTATCCGCGATCGCGACATTTATACCAAGATCGTTGACTATGCCGTGGATTACCCTCAGGGAACCGGCAAGGTCCTCTGTGAAGTCAACTACGAGCAGTTAAGAAGCGGAAGCTTTAAATTTAACGGGAAGGATGTACCATCGTTTCCGTTATCAAGCTACTCTGTTGCCCGTGAGATCGCAGAGGAACTAAAACACTGGATCACCGACGAAGGCTTTACTCTCGGTGAACCTCAAATCAAACTGCCGGGTTCAAAGTGATCGGAACCGGTTTTCAGGAAAGAATCTACCGGAAAGAGGTCACCCCTCCAGAGGGGCTGACCTCCTTTCGGGTTGTCGTACAGCAGACCGATCTTTGGATCGCGGCGGATAGGGACCTGGTGGCCGAAACCTATGAATCGGTGAAACGGCACCGGGGGATCCTGGAAAGTTACATAGCAAGACATCCAGAATTCGGGACATCTCTTGTACCG
>DAOVVW010000302.1 GCA_030636965.1 Pseudomonadota bacterium
ATGCCAGTGGCGGTGCAGATTCCAGTACCGCAGGAGGATTCTAAAGCGAACGATTCCATATCAAAGGAAGTCCGTGATGTGCTTGCCTCGGATCTGGATTTCTCGGGAGTCTTCAGGGTTCTTGACCCGCTTCTCTACATAGAAGAAGCGGGCATAAGCAACCTGCGTTTTGACAGCTTTGACTTTGCTGACTGGGAACTCATAAACGCTGAAGCCCTCATTAAGGTCGGGTACTCGGTTCTTGAAAACGGTGTTATCGAGCTTGAGTTTCACCTTTATGATGTATTCCGAAAAGAGGAGATGGTGGCGAAAAAATGGCGAGGCACTTCCTCGCAGCTGCGCTATATGGTCCACCTCTTCTCAAACGTGGTCATGGAACAGATCACCGGTGAGGAGGGAGTGTTCGATACATCCCTCCTTTACGTCAAAAATGTGGGCGGAGGAAAGGAGATCTTCCGCATGGATTACGATGGGGCGAACCAGAAACAGATCACACGGAACCGGCAACTCAATCTTTCTCCTGTGTGGTGGCCCGACGGGGACGGACTGGTTTACACTTCATACAAGGACGGCTCACCGGATCTATACTCAGTAAGTCTCAGAGGTAACGAGAAGCGACTCACCAGGGGAATGGGAGTGGATGTGGGAGCGGATTACTCTCCTGACGGGAAAACCATAAGTTTCATGAAAAATGCAGACGGCAACCCGGACATCTACCTTGCCGATACCAACGGGAAGATCAACACGAGGTTGACCTGGATGAAGAGCATTGACACGTCTCCCTCATGGTCACCGGACGGGAAGAGGATCGCTTTCGTGTCTGATCGCTTCGGGACCCCTCAGATATTTGTGATGAATGCAGACGGTGAAAATAAAAGGCGAATAACATACGATGGAAATTACAATACCTCCCCTGCCTGGTCCCCAAATGGGGACCTGATAGCCTACACTTCTCGTGTCAACGGGAAATTCGCCATTGCCCTTGCCGATCCTGAAACTACCGAGAGCCGGCTGCTGGTGGGGGAAGCTGGAAATAACGAGTCTCCCTCATGGTCTCCCGACGGCAGATTCATAGCCTTCAGTTCGAATCGTGACGGTGTCTACCAGATTTATCTTGTGGACAGGGGGGGGCGTCGTGAAGTCAGGGTAACATTTGGAAGTAGAGACAACACTGCTCCCTCGTGGTCGCCAAAACTGACAATAAATGACCGCTAGAGTTTGTTTACAAGGTTGGCCAGATACGTTAAGCTGTGGTTGTTGAATATAAGTGAGCTATAAAAAGAGAGGTCTTTTTAACTCTTAAAACTAGTTGCATTGCCTGTCGAGGGGTGGGAGGTAAAGCATTCAAGGGATGAAAATCTCCCAAAGTGATTTCAGGAGGTGGAATGTGGTTCTCGATAAAAAAAGGGTGACATTAGTAGTTCTGGTTATCGCAGTTTTTCTCGTTACGCTCGTTACTGCCTGTTCAACGACTCCCAAGGAGGAACCGGTAGCGACACCAGCGGAGCAGCCCACTCAGGTAACGGAATACAAGCCGGCTGAAAAACCAGTGGCTGTTGTTGAGCCGGCCAAGCCTCAGATGGCAGTAGTCGAACTTGGTGATGTATACTTTGCCTTCGACATGTATAGCCTGTCGGCCGAGTCCAGGGCGACTCTGGCTGACAATGCTGATATTTTGCTGGCGAATCCCGGTACCATGATCACCATCGAGGGACACTGTGACGAGAGAGGAACCGAAGAGTATAATCTTGGGCTGGGTGAGCGCAGAGCTTCCAGTGCCAAGAATTACCTTGTGTCTCTTGGAGTTTCGGCTTCGAGGATCAAAACGATCAGCTATGGTGAGGAAAGGCCCTTCCAATGGGGTCATGACGAAAATGCCTGGTCACAAAACAGGCGTGCTCACTCTGTTGTAAGATAGCGATAGAAGATCTGTTGCGGCATGAAGGAAATTGTAAAGCTTGTAGCATTTCTGCTGCTGGCAGGTATTTTTCTGTCTGCCTGCACAACAACGACTTACTCCGGTTCAGGCAAGGGCCAAGTCAAGAATAATGCCTCCCGTGTAGAGAGATCGGAGAAAGCCCAACAGAGTAATCAGGCGATCCCGCCCAACGTTGCACGGCGTCTTGATAAGGTTGATCGCGAGTTGAAGGAGCTCAGAAGGGCTTTTGCCGATTCAAAACTGGACTCGGAAACTCTCACGGAAATAATCGATTCTTTAAAGGCCCAGGTAGCTGACTTGGAACAATTTATGGTGAAACTGAGAAACAGAGGAAGTGATTTTGACAAGTCCCTCGAAAATCTAGCCAACAAGCTGGAGGCTGATATCAGGGGCCTGGGTGATAAAGTAAAAGAATACCTCGAACAGTAACTGAATAGAGTTTCGGGCAATTGCCAGAAAGCGGTTTCTACAGCGTAGGAACCGCTTTCTCTCGCTACGTCGAACATTTTCTGGTTTCTAGTGAACAATTAACTACCAGATATTGCCCTCTCCCCTTATCTTCCCCTCCCGCCTGGGGAGGGGATTAGACCCTCATACCCCGATACCTATAACCTCTGTGCTCTCTGTGGTTCAAGCCAAAGCTCTGAC
>DAOVVW010000127.1 GCA_030636965.1 Pseudomonadota bacterium
GTCACAATCGAAACTCCACTCTTCCCACAAGATTTATACACGACGATGCAGCATGCTTTACCGCTGTCGGATCTCATCCCTGAATTTGGTCTGGATCTGGTATAGATTCACCGGGAGCTGACGATATGAGCGCACCTCACGCCTCACAAGGTCTGTGATCACCTCTTCGTGGGTGGGACCGTAGCAGAACTCCCTGTCATGACGGTCTTTCATCCGCAGCAGCTCCTTGCCGTAAAGATCCCAGCGTCCCGTCTCCTGCCAGAGTTCCGCTGGAAGAATGCTCGGCAGGAAGACCTCCTGGGCCCCAGCCCGATCCATTTCCTCTCTGATAATGTTTTCCACCTTGCGGATAACTCTCAGCCCGATGGGCAGAATGTCATAAATTCCCGCGGCAACACGGCGTATCATTCCCGCACGCAGCATCAACTGATGGCTTATTACCTCCGCATCAGCAGGTATTTCTCTCAAGGTCGGAAGAAAATATTTTGAATATCTCATTGTGGCTCCTGTTGTCTCAGTAACAAAGTTGAAAGTTAAAGGTTTAAAGTCAAAAACATATAAACCCTAATTTGTTGCAACATTCAACTTTCAACCTTCAACTTTCAACTTCTCAATCTCTTCCATCAGGGCATCAACAGCCTTATCCGGTGCCAGTTTCGCCTTGACCTTTCCCTTCACGAAGAGAACTACGTTGCCCTTCCCGCCCGCAATACCCACGTCCGACTCCCTGGCCTCCCCTGGACCGTTCACAGGGCAACCCATGACAGCTACCTTTAAAGGAATCCTGATTCCTCTGGTTCTCCTCTCCACCTCCGCGGCCACTCCGGCTACATCCACCTCAGCGCGGGCACAGGTCGGACATGCAACGATCTGGATCCCGGTCTGCAGACCCAGGGATCGCAGGATCTCGTTGGCCGCGTATATCTCGGTCACCGGGTCCCCTGCAAGAGAAACCCTGATGGTGTCACCTATTCCCTCTGATAACAGGATGCTCAGAGCCACCGCTGTCCTCACAGAACCAGTCATGGGCGTACCGGCCTCCGTCACTCCCAGGTGCAGCGGGTAATCCGTCCTGTCAGACAAAAGGCGGTATGCTTCCACGGTCTGCAGGGGATCGGATGCCTTTACCGAGAGTTTCATGCTGTAAAACCCCATTCGTTCCACTCTTTCTATAGACCTCAGAGCGCTTTGAACCAGGGCTTCGGGTCCAGGATGCCCATGCTTCTTCAGGATATCCTTTTCCAAAGATCCTGCATTTACACCGATCCTTAAAGACGCGCCGTTGCTCCCGGCAGCGTCTATCACTTCACGAACCTTCGCGTCGGACCCTATATTCCCCGGATTGATCCTGACGGCATCGGCACCGGCATCGAGGGAACCTACTGCGAGCTTGCTGTCATAATGTATATCGGCAACCAGCGGGATCCTGATGCTCCGGCGGAGGGCGGCAAAACCCTTTAATGACTCCTCGTCGGGGACAGAAACGCGCACTACCTCACATCCGGCAGCTACAAGGGCTCTTACCTGATCAAGGGTAGCTTCTACATCAGAGGTGGGTGTATTGGTCATTGATTGGACGCAAACGGGTGCATCCTGCCCCACCGGTACATCTCCCACATTTATACGCCGGGTCGGCCTTCTGGGAGCAACGACCATATCGGACACCTGACTCACCTCTGGGACAGAACCCTGGCTATATCGTTGTAGGAAACAACGAGGATGAGAAGGATCAGCAGCAGGAAACCAACGCGTTGAGCCATCTCCCTGTATCGGGGTTCCAGTGGGCGTCCGATGACCCCCTCTATCCCCAGGAATACTATATGACCGCCGTCCAGGACAGGTATCGGGAAAAGGTTCAGAATGCCCAACTGGAGACTCAGAAAGGCCATAAAGGCAATAAATTCCACGAGACCTGTACGAGCTGCTTCCCCGGTAACCTGAAATATCATTATCGGCCCGCCCAGCATCTTGATCGATGCCTTGAAAGTAACGAGATCTATTATAAATCCGAAGGTCAGGCCGAGGAGCTGCACGTTTCTCTCGAAGCCCTTTTTCACGGCCTCGGTGAAAGGATATTTACGGGTCACCGTTTCGCTTTCGGGAGAGATGCCCACAAGACCCCTGCCCGACTCTGGCTCCTGCCTTGGCGTAACCTCAAGAGCCATTGTTTTTCCATTGCGGTGAACCTGGATCGTTATGGGTTTGCCGGGGCTTGCATGGATAATCCTGGCCATCTCGTTCCAGTCGCCCACTTGAAGACCGCCCACGGATAATACTCTGTCACCTTTTTGTATACCCGCATCCTGGGCTGGAAAACCGGGGGCCAGGGAGCCAACCACAGGCTCCATCGGCGGCATGAATCCAAGCGATTCACCTTCCTTGAGCAGCTCAACATCAAGCAACAGGGATACTTCCTTCCCGTTTCTCATCACCCTGATAGATGCATCCCCACCGTACATGCTCGCTGCGGATTCAAAGAATTCGCCCCAGGTTTCGGTCTCCTGGTCATTGATGCCCAGAACTGTATCACCCTTGAGGAGTCCGGCCCTGTCGGCGGGGCTGTCGGGTACGATCCATCCCACCTCAACCCTCTCTTCCATAAAACGCGGCAGGTTCATACCGATCATAAAGACCATGGGCATGAGGATGAAAGCCAGGAGGAGATTCATCAGCGGACCCGCCATAATTATTCCCGCCCTTTGAAGGGGTGGACGGTTCCCGAACATCTTTGGGTCGTCGGGGCTGGCAAGCTCTTCACCCGGCGCCTCACCTGACATCTTCACATAGCCGCCCAGGGGGATCCACGACACACAATATTCGGTCTCTCCCCGCCTGAACCCGAACATCTTCGGCGGATAACCGATAGAAAACCTCTCCACACCAACCCCGAAGAACTTGGCAACAACAAAATGCCCAAGTTCATGTACGAAAACCAGCACTCCCAGAACAACTATGAAGGACAATATCGATGTCATCCGTTCTCCTCTGAAGATGCAATGTAGTCCCTTGCCGCCTTTCTGGCCCAGTTGTCGCCACGCATGATCTCGGCAAGATTCCGGTCCTGAACCTCAGGCGCAGTTTCCATTACGTGGGCAACAACCTGGGGAATTCCGGTGAAGGGCAGCTGTCCGTTAAGGAATACCTCAACAGCCACTTCGTTGGCCGCATTCATGATCGCAGGGAAGCCACCACCTCTCCTCAGAGCCTTATAGGCAAGCTTAAGGCAGGGAAAGAAGTCAAGATCCGGCTCAAAGAACTCCAGTTTGCCTCCAGCAGTAAGGTCCAGGGGATCAAAAGGAAGAGACATGCGGTCAGGATATCCAAGGGCAAAGGCTATGGGCAGGCGCATGTCAGCAATGCCCATCTGAGCAAGAGTCGATCCGTCAATAAATTCCACCATACTGTGGATGATACTCTGTGGATGCACAACTACCTCGATCCTCTCGACGGGAACACCGAAGAGCCAGTGCGCCTCGATCACTTCGAGACCCTTATTCATCATTGTAGCCGAATCCACCGTGACTTTGGGCCCCATCTTCCAGCGTGGGTGGTCAAGGGCCATCTCAGGAGTTACCCCGTCCAGGAAATCCTGGCTTTTTTTGAAAAAAGGCCCGCCTGAAGCTGTCAATATCACCCTCTGTACCCCAGCAGCATCCTGGCCCATGATCGCCTGGAAAACGGCCGAATGTTCGCTGTCAATTGGCAGAATCCTGGCTCCAGTCCGCAAGGCCTCGTTTGTAATAATGGAACCCGCCGCCACCAGAGCCTCCTTGTTAGCCAGAGCCACATCCTTGCCAGCCTCCACTGCCGCGAAAGTAGGCATAACACCCGCGGCACCCACAATAGCTGAAACAACAGTATCCGCCTCAGAAATAGTGGAAGCCTCAAGGATCCCCTCCGTTCCCGAAAGGACACTGATACCACTGCCTGCGAGGGAGTTTTCGGCATCGCTGGCTGCCTCTTCGTCAAAGAGAGCTACTAATTTAGGCTTATGTTCCCTGGCCTGGCGAACAATACCCTCAACGTCCGATCTTGAAGCAAGAGAGACCACCTGAAGCTGACCCCGATTTCTCGCAACAATGTCCAGGGTATTTTTCCCGATGGATCCTGTGGAGCCAAGTATGGAGATCCGCTTGACAGTGCTCATCCAAAACCCCCGCCAAAATGCAAAATCATATAAAAGAGGACCGGTATGGAAAAGAGAAGCGCATCGATCCGGTCCAATACTCCCCCGTGACCGGGAATGAGCGTCCCTGAGTCCTTAACCCCGACATCTCTTTTCACCATGGATTCAGCCAGATCACCCACTTGGCCCAGAAAAGCTGTTACCAGTCCGGTAATGACAGCAAAACCGATGCTCCAGTCAATTACACCTGAAGCAGAAAAGACAACAGCAACCACAGGAGCACTGAGCATACCTGCCACAGCTCCCTCAACTGTTTTGTTGGGGCTGACAGATTCGAGGAGCTTTCTTTTTCCCATGGACGAACCAACGAAAAAGGCGGCACTATCGCAGGTCCAGATGACCACAAGCCCGAACAGCAGTGCCCTTCTCCCACCAACCGAAGCCAGCATCAGGGGAACGTGGGCCAGAAGCCAGGGAGGATAGATCAGGGCAAACACACCCAAAGAGAGCGCTGCAAGCGAACCACTCACCTCTCCCGCAACTACCCGGAAAAAGACGAGAACAACTACGGAGCCGGCAAGGGTAA
>DAOVVW010000131.1 GCA_030636965.1 Pseudomonadota bacterium
AGTGAATGTGTCTAATTTCCAATATCTAATTTCCATTTTCCACTAATCACCAATCACTTATCACGTTGGACATTGGCCATTGGACCTTGGACATAAACAGGAGCCCGGCGCCTGTTTTCGATAACCGTTAAGCGGGAGTGACGGTTGACATATTTGTCAAAATAATGGAATATTAAGTGTTTTATGCAGGTCTGGTATTTAAGGAATATGTTCTTTTCGAGAAGGGGGTAGCTTGTGTTATTTCGAAAATCTTTCCTTCTGTTTTTCCTGATCACCATTGCAATATTATCATTTACAACAGTGACCCACGCCGCAAGGGATATTGTGGCAGTTAAGGTTTCCAGTGCGCCGGCCCTTGACGGCAGCGATAGCGATCCTGCCTGGCGCTCAGCAAATACCTATACGATAAAAGACAAACGAACCGGGTCCGATATTACTTTAAAAGCGGTCTATTCCGGTGACATGTTCTACTTCCTGGTCAAATACCCGGATGCTACCAAGGATGTTCTCCACAAAGCCTGGGTATGGAACAAGGATCTGGATGTGTATGAGATCGGACCTGCCAGAGAGGATACATTCTTTTTCAAGTGGAATATGATGGATAAGAAGGTAGATTTAACCAACTTCGCCGACAACGATTATACGGCTGATGTCTGGTACTGGAAGGCGAACCGCACCAACCCTTCCGGCTACACAGATGACAAGTCGCATGTATTTTCCTCAGAGCCCGGGAAGAAGGCAACAAAGATAACAAGCAGGACCGGAAAATCGATGTACCTCATGAGGCTGGGGGATTCCGGGAAACCGGCGCAGGCCAAACAGGTTTTTGTGGATTACCAGGGGGATGTTATGCCCCAGTACGTACCCGCGGAACCTGAGGGAAGCAAGGCAGACGTAAAGGCGAAGGGTGTCTGGAGTAATGGTTCGTGGACAATAGAGTTCGCCAGAAAATTCAACACCGGACACGATGATGATGTCCAACTGGATCCAGGTTCAGGCAAAAAATACCTTTTCGGTATTTCCATCAAGAGCTGCTACGGAGAGGCCCTCAACGATTCACTGCCCAATATCTATGGTCAGGGGAGATTATCAGATCCTCTGTACCTGGTGTTCAGATAATGCAGCCCATGTACATTTCCATCCGCTGGGTCCGGTTCATCGGACTCGGCATTCTCGTTGGTATAATAGCCTTTATCAGTATCTTCGGCGTTGTGCAGACGACCAGGATAGATCGTGACCTCCAGACCCTGGAAGCAGAACAACGGCCCCTGCTCCGTGAAATAGATAACCTCCTTGTCATGTTCAGCAAAATTACAAACGAATTCGCATACTTTGTTATCCAGGAAGAGACTGACCTGAAACCCCTGCTGGTTGAGGCAAAGATTCTCCTGGGCGAGATTGAAGCTTTCAAAACACAGCTCAGTGAGGAGGGAGAGTTAGAGATTGCCGACAGTCTCATTCTGGCGCTCAAGGAATATAGAGTAGCCATGGTTGCTTATTCCCAGGAACTGAAGGTGAGAAGGACTGGAGAGGGCGTCAGGTCCTGGGAGGCTGCCCTGCTGGAGCATGAAGAGCATATTCAGCAGGTGGCAAACAACTTGAAGGACCACGTTTACGAGAGCATGACGGACGTTGAGAACGCAATACTTGACCGCACCAGGTGGACGAGACAGCTCGGTTCAATCCTCGGCATCCTGGGAGTGCTGGCAGGTCTGGTTGTGGCATTTCTGCTGCAGAGAGCCCTGGCAACACCCATAAAAAATCTTATAGAGGTATCAAAGGCTATTGCCGAAGGTGACTTGAGCCGCGATGTCGGGAGGGCCGCCGATGACGAGATTGGGGCCCTTTCCGGGGCTATTTCAACAATGCTCCAGAATCTGCGGCGGATAGTTGGCGAAATACAGATAACCTCCAAAAAAGTCGACGAGGTGGCAGACGATCTGGAGAAGCACACGGGTGAAGTCTCCCATGGTGCCTCTTTACAGGGCGATGAGATCATGAAGGTTTCTGAATCTGTCAGGGAGATGGACAGGATCGTGGGTGAGGTCAGCTCCCAGTTCGAGAGCCTTTCTACGGCTCTTGACGACTCCTCATCTTCAACACTGGAACTCAAGTCTTCTATAGATGAAGTGTCTGCCTTCGCGGATCAGCTTGCCTCAGAGGTTGAGAAGATCTCCTCTTCACTTATCGAGATGGACGCAAGCATGAGCCAGAATGTGGAGTATCTGGATTCCCTTTCCGCCTCCTCGGAGCAGACTGCCACTACGGCTGAGGAACTTGCCGCATCCAGTGCCGAGGTAGGCAGGTTCGCGCAGGAATCCCGTCAACTGGCAGAGGATGTCATGCACCTTGCCAAAGAACGCGGAAGTAACACCCTCGAGGAACTTGTCAAGGTCACCCGAAGGAACAAGGATCTGGTAGACAGCTACAGCCAGTTAATTAACTCTCTGGGAGAGAAATCAGCGAGCATTGGTGACATTGTGGATGCAATAAGGGAAGTGGCTGACCAGATCAACCTTCTCTCTTTAAATGCATCGATCATTGCTGCCCAGGCCGGTGAACATGGCAAGGGGTTCGCGGTTGTTGCAGAGGAAGTGGGCAACCTCTCGGTTACAACGACGGAAAGCGTTCAGCGAATAGAGGAAGTTATAAAGAGTGTGAGAAAAGATGTTGACGATGCAGTTGAGATGATGAAGGAAGTATCGGAAGGAACTGAATCCTCCATATCAACGGCAGACCAGACGGGAGTTGTACTGAAGGATATCGAAGATCACTCATCACAATCAGCGGACAGGGCCAGACAAATAGCCGAAGCAGCATCGGAACAGGTAAACAGGAGCCAGGATATACTGAAGGTTGTTACAAAAAACCTGGAAGAGGTCCTTCAGATAAAGAGGACCGTCGACGAGCAGCAAAGCGGCAGCAAGCTTATCGTTGCCTCAACTGATGAAATAATGGATGCGACGAAAAAGCTCAAGCACAGTACAAGTGAGCAGGCGAAAGAGAGCGGTGTTATCTCCCAGGGTGTTGCCGAAACCCTCGATTTTTCAAGGAAGATGAAGGAAGCCATGGACAAGGAGCAGGAGGCCAGCCGCGAAATAGTAGGTTCCCTCGGCAGGATAGCTGATGTGGCTGATAAAACCGGAACTGCCATGAAGGCCCTGGAAGCGGTTGTTCACGACCTTTCCACCCTTGCCGACAAACTCGGTCCCGAGGTCGCAAGGTTCAGGTTGGAGGAATCTGATGAAGTAGCCGATCCAGTCACCGAGTCCCTTGAAGATGTAAGTGACTCGTAACTCGTTGTTAGTTGTTGGTTGTTAGTTGATAGTTTAACCAATAACTTGCAACCAACAACTAACAACTGGTAAATCTAATCAAATACCAATACCGGTAAAATCGCTTCCCTTGAATCCAGCTTGAACAGTTCCTCGAAGTCGTCAAAGGGGATTCGGTGGGTAATTATCTGCTTGAGCTGTTTCTCGTAAATGCTTGCAAGCTCCTCAAGGTGCTCTACCGCTGACTCAAAGGCGTCCTTACCTGACTTGAGGCTTCCCAGAATAATCTGGTTTTTTTCAACAAGATTCCTTAATAATCGGGTCGTCCGGGGGTTGGTCTGGTGCTCCTTGAGCTCGGTTTCAGGCATTGCCATCAGGACGCTCACGGCGTTGGCGTCCATTAGAGGGAGTACGTTCATGATGTAATCAGGGTCTCCAGTGGTCTCGAAGATCTGACGGAAACGGAGCCCTTTTTCCTCCAGGTCCTCTGTGGAAACCCGTGCTGTGTTGATGTACTCAAGGTTCAGGGGTTCAAAGATCCTGGACCTTTCGTCATCCGCCTCTCTCCTGCCGAATACCGTGAGCCTGTATCCGTATAGAGATGTGAGCATCGTTGTCAGTATTCCAACGGGACCCATCCCCGTGATCAGCGTCTTGGGGGTCACCTTGTCTTCGTCATGGTAGCAGTAAAAGTTGTATCTCTGCCTGGTTTCAATCAACTCCATATGCGCCTTTTCGGCAACGCTGAGGGGTGTTATTAGAGTCGCCAGCTCTTCCAGCTCAGTCGGGACCTTCACCAGGAAACGGGCCTTTTCGATCATGAGTTCTCTGGCAAAACCATGGGATCCATTGATCCCGCAGTTGGTTGACAGGTCAAGGTGGACACACATGTCGACCCTTGAGTCGATGCAATGATCGCAGTCCCGACGGATCGTTGGTACAACAAGGTCACCCTGTTCAAAATCATTTACCATGGACCCCGCCTCTTCGACCCTTCCGACTGCAATATGTCCCGTCACCAGGAAATCAGACCCCTCCGGCATGGATCTTTCGTCCATTTCCATAGCGAGGCGGTCCCGGCGTGTAAATCCCACCTGGGTAATACGAACGAGTACTTCATCCTCTTCCAGCTGCGGAACCGGAATATCGCGGATCTCAGGTGCGCTGATGCCAGGCACCTTGACAAGGCTCCTTACTCGTCGAGATTTCATAAAAGTAATTATAGCATAATCGATATAATGAGTTGAAAATTGAAAGTTAAAAGTTGTTGGTTAATTAGAAATTGGAGCATTAGACATTGGAGAATGAAGATTGGAAATGGGACATTGGATCGAGATGATGCAAGACCCAAAATCCTAGAAGCAAGATCTAGTATTTACATTTGCTATTGAACCTTTGACG
>DAOVVW010000116.1 GCA_030636965.1 Pseudomonadota bacterium
GTCAACAAAGGTAAGAAATCAGGTAGTCGGCAGTGGGCTGCAAGCAAGGGGCTTCTAGCGCAAGCCCGCGTGTAAAGGAAGCCTTCGAATCTGCCTGCCTGCAGTATAACGCGCCCATTGAGGGGCGCCCAAATCAATGACTTGCACAGCAAGTTATCGATTTGTGAGGAAAGTGAAAATGACACTTTTCGCTTTCCGCGGAGTAAAAAGCCATGGATGGACTTTTTACGATTATATCAATATCAATCTTCGTAGAAAGGTTTGAGCCTTTTGCATCGGCTCGGATGCCTGAGTTTCCTCAGGGCCTTTGCCTCTATCTGCCTGATCCTTTCCCGAGTGACTGAGAAGTTCTGTCCTACCTCCTCCAGGGTGTGGTCAGTTCTTTCATCGATACCAAACCGCATCTTGAGAACCTTTTCCTCTCTTGGAGTCAGGGTCTTGAGTATGCCTCTGACTTGCTCTCTGAGGTTGCCATGAACAACAGCATCTCCGGGAGAGATCACCTTCTTGTCTTCGATAAAGTCGCCAAGATGACTATCTTCCTCTTCCCCAATGGGGGTCTCCAGAGAAATAGGTTCCTTGGCTATCTTCAGCACCTTCCTGACTTTCTCAAGTGGTAATTCCATCCTCTCAGCTATTTCCTCAGGCATGGGTTCTCTACCAAGTTCCTGAACCAGCTGTCTTGACGTGCGAATCAGCTTGTTTATGGTCTCTATCATGTGAACAGGTATTCTAATGGTGCGCGCCTGGTCTGCAATGGCCCTTGTTATGGCCTGACGTATCCACCACGTTGCATATGTTGAGAACTTGTAGCCCCTTCTGTATTCGAACTTGTCAACCGCCTTCATAAGTCCGATATTCCCCTCCTGTATAAGATCGAGGAACTGAAGTCCGCGGTTAGTGTATTTCTTGGCAATACTCACAACCAGCCTCAGGTTTGCCTCAACCAGCTCTTGCTTTGCATCCCGTGAGTAAACTTCTGCGATGCGGATCTTTTCCCCATCATCCATTATTTCATCACAGGACATTTTCGTATCCTGCTCGATGCTCTTTAGTCTCTTCTTGCATTCCCTCATCTGGCGACGGTACTCTTCTATCTGCACAATGGGCATCCCTGCTTCTTTTACCACTGCATTTTCCTCGCCATTTCGTGCCCTTTTAAGCATAACCGTCATCCGCCATTCGGTCATTCCGGTCCTTCGCTGTATGCTGTTTATCCTGTTTCTTTCCCTTCGTATCTTGTTCCTTACTGCCGTTACCTTCGTTGCCAGGCGGACTATCTGCCGACTGTTGAGGCTAAAGTTTTCAATATCTTTTGCGATATCCCGTGAGAGCCGCTTCCTTTTCTTCAGGATTTCAGCTGTCTTCTTTTTGGATGCTTTTTTAAGTGTCTGATCCATCTCATCCAGGCGAAGTTTTCTTTTTTCAAGACGCCTGAATACTTTGATCACTTCCCTGAGAGCTTCTTCCTCCCTGGCTTTTATTACCTCCGGATCCTCCGGGAGGACCTCCTCGGCCACGCCCTCCTGAACATCGTTATCCTCAGCATCGTCGTTCTCATCCTCGAGGTTGTTTCCCTGGCTTGAAAATGTTTCCTTGAACTTGGCCTGGCCGATCTTGAAACGTTGTCCCAGAACTACTAGTTCCTCAATGCAGATAGGATTAGTTGCTATCGTCCCCAGAACATCTTTTTCGCCAGCCTCTATCCGTTTGGCGATCTCAACTTCCCCTTCCCTTGTCAGAAGGTTTATTTGTCCCATCTCCTTCAGGTACAGCCTGACGGGGTCATCGGTACGGCCGGCAAGTGTGGTTACCCGAACCGCCTTTTTCTCCTTTTTAACGGTGATGACCTTGCCTTCCTTGGTCTTCTCTTCAGGCAGGTCTGCCATTTTATCCTGAACCTGTATCTCCTGGTCCGAATCTACTATCTTTATCTTCATATCGCCAAAGATGACCATAACCTCATTAAGCTGGTCGGATGAGGTCAGCTTCTCAGGCAGGGCCTTATTAACCTCGTCGTAGGTGAGATACCCCTTCTTCTGCCCCCTGGATATGAGATCTTTGATCTCCTTTTTGCTTACGTTTTCCTTCATTCTAAGGCTTCTCCTCCCGGTGAGGTTGCAGGCCCGTTATCTTCTGGCTGGCTTCCGGTTTTTTCCTGCTCCCTCATGAGTTTTACAAGCTCCTGCGATTTTCTCGTCAGTTTACCGAATTCTTCTTCGTCGCCTTTTTTTTCAGCCTCCTGAAGCTTCTTTTTCGTTTCTCTGATACTGCTTTGAAGCTTTCTTTTCGCGAACCAACTGAGGCAGTCATCAAGCGCTTTGCCAGTTCCCTCTACAGGATCCTCCAGTGCCCATCCTGAAACCAGATCTTTCATTCGATCATCAACGCTGCTGATCAAGCTATTGAATGTAACACCGGAAAAAATCTTTTCAACTATTTTCGACAGTTCCGGGCTTCCCAGATCCTCGGAAGAGATCTGCTCTTTCACCTTTTGAACAGCAGCTGGATCCCGAACCATGATGTGAACAAGGAGTTCCTCTCTGCGATGAAGCCTCAGCTCTGGCTCCTGTTCCTGTTTCAGGCGCCTTTGATCCCGTGACTTTACGGATGTCAGCCTTGCCCTCAGGTCACCCTGTTCGATCCTCAGCTCTTCTCCAATCTCATTTAGATATAAGCCCAGGACAGCCCTGTCTTTAATTTTAGCTAAATACGGAACAATTGCATCAAGAACCTTGAGTCGATCGTCAACACCTTCCTCTCCGAACTGTTCTCTGGCGTCTTTCAGGACAAAGGAAATAATGGGCATAGCTTGTGCTGTCTTTGCCAGCAGATCTTCCGGACCCTTTTTTTGAAGATAGCTATCGGGATCCTCTCCGGGCTCTAATGGAGCAACCCTGCACCGGAATCCCTCCCCCAGAAGAATCTCTCCACTGCGCATGACAGCCTTTCTGCCGGCTTCGTCAGCATCGAACAGAAGGACACAGTTGGTTGTCAGGCGGCGAATTCTCCTGGCCTGCTGTTGGGTAAGCGCAGTTCCCAAAACTCCCACCACATTTCCAATGCCCGCCTGATGTAGGGCAATAACATCCAGATACCCCTCAACCAGAAGTACCTCCTCAGCTTCCCTTATATGGGGAGCAGCAATATCAATTCCGAAGAGGGAATCGCCTTTGTGATAGATCACTGTCTCGGGAGTGTTGACATACTTCGGGAGAGTCTCATCGAGAACCCTGCCACCGAATCCCAACACTCTTCCTGAAAGATCTCTTATGGGAAACATTATCCTGTTCCGGAAACGGTCATAAGGATCCTTGCCCTCACTCTCTACCAGAAGGCCGGACCCCACCGACTCCTTGAGGCTCAGGCCTTCTTTCATAAGTGCCGGGGCTAATGCTCTCCATTCATCAGGTGCGTAACCGATCCCGAAGGTTTTGCATGCCTCAGAGTGGATACCTCTGGATCCAAGATAATTTCTGGCCTGCTCCCCTGCCCTGTCTTTCATAAGCATACCAGTGAAAAAACCACCCGCAATCCTGTTTGCCCTGAACAGCTGATCTTTTTCTTCCGGATCGTGGTGCTCCCCTGTGCCTGTCCTTGGCAGTTCTATTCCGGCTCTGCCCGCCAACTTTGTTACTGCCTCTACAAAGGGGAGGCCTTCGTACAACATCACAAACCTTATGACATCCCCGCCGATGTTACACCCGAAGCAGTGAAAGATCTGCCGAGTCGGATTGACCATAAAGGAAGGTGTCTTTTCCTGATGAAACGGGCACAGAGCCTTGAAGTTTGAACCCGACTTCTTAAGCGGCAGGTGCTGAGACACGAATTCCACGACGTCGTTTGCATCCTTCACACTCTGTATCGTGTCTTCTCCCCAACGCAAAAGTACTACTCCCTGACCTGGGCCACTGTTACACCGGCTCCGCCTTCTTCAGCCGCACCTGGCCGGCTTGAGACTACTCTGGGGTCCTTATCAAGAGATTCGGTAATAGCTTCCCTGAGCCTGCCGGTTCCTTTTCCGTGAATGATCCTAAGTGTCCTCCCGGGCCCCAGGATGAGCCTGTCCAGCACCATATCAACCGCTTCAAGGGCTTCGTGAACGGTAAAACAAAAGCAGTTGAACTCGCTCAGAACCCCTAAATCCCCCGTGTAGCCTGTCCTGGGCGCTGCCTGCTCGTCTGGTCTGATATCGACGGGATCCGCGAGGGAAGTCAGGTCGGAGACTGCCACCTTCATCCTGATACCGCCAGACTGCACCTCTGCATCCTTTCCCTGAGACATGACGGACGTTACCGTACCCTCCGCATCAATGGGCACCACCAGGACCCTGTCTCCCTTTTCTACAGGCCCTCCTCTGCCGATCCTGGGGGAGGCGGGGGAAGCACCCTGTCCACCTCTTTTTCCAGTTCCGAAAGCTCTCCTTTAAACCGGGGCCAGGATGCCGATCCTGTTTCTTTTAGTTCCCTAAACAGTGCTTTGCCCCGTTCGTTTAAATGTCTTATAAGGGACTTTGCCTCTCTTCGAGCTTTTAATCTTGTGCTCTCTATCTCTTCGCGATATTTTTCCTGGCTTGCATGGAGGCGTTCACGCTCTTTTTTTGCCTCATTCCTGTCATTTTCGGCCTGCTTCCTGGCTTGTGACTCTTTTTCAACCTCCTCGCTCAACCTGCCAATGAGTTCATCCACCTGCACACTGTCGGACCCCATTACCTGCTGCGCTTTTTCTATCACCTCTTCATCTATGCCAAGCCTGCCTGCTATTTCAAGAGCGTGGCTTCTCCCAGGCGTACCCATTCTCAGCTGGAATGCCGGTTCCAGGGTTTCAAGGTCAAAAACGACTGAGGCATTTTGCGCATACGGCGTCCTGTATGCGAATTCCTTGAGGAGATTATGATGGGTAGTCACAACAGTGCATGCATTTTTCCGGCTGAGGTATCCCATAAGTGCTATTCCCAGTGCAGACCCCTCCTGAGGATCTGTTCCGGCGCCCAGCTCATCCAC